>NZ_JBJIAA010000005.1:230367-265354 GCF_045310695.1 Clostridium neuense | reverse complement strand
AACAATGTGAGGAGTTATCAAAAAAAATTGCATAAAAAGTTCGACCTTTTGTGTCTAAAATATTGACATTGATCCAAAGGATGATTTATCTTACTCTCGTCAGATAAATCTAAAATTATAAAAAAACACAATGTGATGTTCAGTTGACCGAACGAATTAATAGTTTTTTATCTTAATTCTACAACCAACCTAAAATTCCGTAGGCACGGAGGAATTTTTTCCTTGTACCACCGTGGGAGCGAAGTAACAATGCTGAAAGAGCGATTTAAAAAAATTCTAATAAATCTTGGCTGAAAAATTGTAAAATGCTTAGATATTTTAATTGTTTGAGCGTTCTCTCAGCGAGTTATTGAAATTTCTTAGTATTTTACGATTTTTTTGCCTTAGATTTATAGAATTTTTTTAATGCGACGAAGCATTGTTACTTCGCACTTTTTTAAATAACCGTGATTGCATTAACCGGGCATGATTCTTCTGCCTCTTTTGCACCTTCCTCTGATTCTCTAGGCACATCTGTAATTTTAACAAATGCCTTTCCGTCATCATCATCCATTTGAAAAACTTCATTACAAAGATTTGGACATAATCCGCACCCAATACATACACCTTTATCAACACTAGCCTTCATTATACTGCCTCCACTATGTTTATTCATACTCTTTATAATAGCCAACTAATTATTTTTTATTCAAATAAAACTCAACAAAATAGTTTCAAAAAAACTTTCAGCAAATTTAAAATCATATATCTTTTTCTTATTTTTAATGTTAATATTGCAATTATATTTAAAACATGTTAACATATTGTTAATTAATCATTTGCAAAATTATATTTTGTTCAATAATTTGTTTGTATTTAAATTTTTTACTTATCCCTCTATATTTATCCTTTTTTATCACATAATAATAGTAAATTTATTATAAAGGAGTGCATAAAAATGCCCAAAAAAATAATCACCATAATGCTCGTTCTGTGTTTAAGTCTTGTTACCTTAGCTGGCTGTGGCAAAACTACCAGTACATCTTCTGGCGATAACTCTCTTGATAGAGTAAAAAAAGCCGGTCAAATGGTTATAGGTATTGATAACACATATCCTCCAATGGAATTTAAAAATAAGTCAACTGGTATTAATGAAGGTTTTGACGTTGATATTGCAAATGCAGTTGGTAAAAAACTTGGAGTAAAGGTTAAATTTGTTCCAAATGCTTGGGATGGAATTTTTCTTGCTCTTAAATCTAAAAAATTTGATTTAATTCAATCAAGTGTAAGTATGACGGATGATAGAAAAAAGGCAATGATTTTTAGTGATCCTTACATATATGGCGGTAATGCTATATTTGTAAAATCAGATAATACTACTGTAAAAAGCGATAAAGATTTTCCTGGCAAGGTAATAGGCTGTCAAGCTGGAACAACTGCTCAAGATGTACTTAGTAAATTGTCTGGACTTAAGGATGTAAAAAAATACGAGGCCATGACAGACGCATTTTTAGATCTTGAAAACGGAAGAACAGCAGCAGTTGTAACTGACCCTATGGTTGGAGATTATTATAACGTTACTGCTCCAGGAAAGTTTAAAAAATTAAAATCTTCTTTGTCGAAAGAACCAATAGGAGTTGCTTTTAGAAAAGATGATAAAGCTTTAAGAGATGCTTATAACAAAGCAATGAATGAACTAAAAAAAGATGGTACTCTATCAAAAATATCTAAAAAGTGGTTTGGACTTGATATATATGCAGAACAGTAAAAAAAAGTGCGAAGTAACAATGCTTCATCGCATACACATACAAGTGGTTTGGGCGTAAGCCCCATTATCCTTGTAGAATAAGATAAAAAATTCTAAAATCCTACGAGACTATAATAACTTAAACGATCGAGAGACTATTAACCATATAGAAAACTTTGCAAAATCCACATTTTCTATATAATTTTTATTATAGGAGCATGTTAAAAACATAGGTATTCTTTTTTACGAATCGCTCACAAGTCTTTATGTGTAGCATGGTAAAAACTATAGCATACATTTTTTAACATCCTCCTATAAAATTTAAATCAATTGAAGTACTTTGTCCAATTTTAAATTATTATTTTCATAACAAATTACACTAAAGGATACTTACAATAAAGCTTCACATGAATAAAAAAGTGGCAGTACTTTATCAAAATTCACCATATTAATTTTTCGAAAGATAATCATACACAACATGAGGTGTTCCTAAAGTTAAATCTGTAATAATATGTGAAGCTGACACAATTTCTAATACAGGTAAATCAGCTAAAGGAGCTAGTGCATGGCTAAATAACTGCAAACGTGCGCAACCAGTCCAGGCACCATGAATTGTAATATTCTTATTTTCCGCACATACAAGCTCACATATCCTTGGCTTTCCATCATACCCTTGAATAATTTTTACCATAAAATTAGGACGTGAAATCTGATTGTATGCCTCTTTAATATCTAACTCTTCATATTTGTATCCCATCGTAGCAGTGGCCACTGGTAAAGTTCCATATTTTAAAGTTCCAACTAAAGTATCGGAATCAACAAATAATCTCGGAGTACCGAGTTTTTTAGGATAAGCACTGCTCTCTCGTCCAACTGCAATTGCCGGTTCATTATCCAGGTACATCATATGCAGATAGTCACCTTTAACCCCATTAAATTTTACAGGAATAGCTTGCCCGCACTCAGTATATGAACCTAATCCAGTTGCATCTGGCATTGCCATCATTTCAAATCTAACAAATCCTCCATCTACCTCTAATGGTTCTGGTACTACCTTTTTTAACGCTTCTAAATCAGTACGATAAACTATATTTAAATATTCTCTATTAAAAAACTTATATGGACCTTTAGGAAATACCGGAGCAGTAAGTGGAGTTGTTATTTGTTTAGACACTTCACTTTCTAACATAAAATATTCACACTCTTTTCTAAATCTTTCATTAAAATATTTAAAGCTAAAATCTACATGCTCATAGTTTTTAAATTATCTGGGATAATTAAATTTGCTTCTGTTAATGACTTAATCTCATCAACTGTTGTCTCTTTACAAATCTCTTTTAATACCAGTCCATCATTTGTTACTTGTATCACACAAAGTTCTGTAACAATTAAATCTACTTGAGCTTTTGCAGTGAGGGGAAGCCTACATTTCTTTAAAATTTTAGGTTTTCCATTTCTAGTATGCAACATTGCTACGATTACCTTTTTTGCACCTATTGCTAAATCCATGGCACCTCCCATTCCAGGCACCATCTTATTTGGCACAACCCAATTGGCCAAATTACCCTTTTCATCAACTTCTAAAGCACCAAGAACAGCAATATCAATATGACCACCTCTAATAAGTGAAAAAGACATTGAACTATCAAAGAATGCACCCTGCGGCAGTAACGTTACACATTGTCCACCAGCATTTACTACTTCTTCATCCTTATCTTCTGATGCTGCTATTTCTCCCATACCAACCATACCATTCTCGGATTGAAAAACAATATTCATCTCTTTTGGTACATAATTTGCAACCAAACTTGGAAGTCCTATGCCTAGGTTTACAACCTGCCCGTCCTTTAATTGCTTTGCAACATTTTTAGCAATTATTTTCTTTGCTAATGTTTTATCTTCAATCAATTAAACTGCCTCCTTTACTATATAATTTACTAGTACCCCCGGTGTCATTATATACTCTCTTTTTAATTCTTCACATTTTACTAATTTTTCAGCTTCTACTATAACTGTTGCCCCAGCCATTGCCATATACGGATTAAAATTTTTAGTTGTAGCCCTGTAGCAAATATTTCCGAATTCATCTACAACACTACCCTTTATTATTGAAACATCCGCTGCCAGTGGGAGTTCTAACAAATATTCTTTTCCATCTATTGTTATCTTTCTTTTTCCTCGCTCTACAACTGTCCCTAAACCAGTTTGTGTTAATACACCCCCTAAACCAGAACCAGCTGCTCGTATTCTTTCAATTAAAGTTCCCTGCGGAGAAAGTTCAACTTTTATTTTGCCTTCATTCATCATTTTACCTGTTTCAGCATTAGTTCCAATATGCGAAGCAATTACCTTAGATACTTGTCCATTCCCAATAAGCTTTCCTACTCCCTCACCTGGAACAGCAGTATCATTGCTTATAATAGTTAGATTTTTAATATTTAAGCTAACTAGTAAATTAATAATGTTTTCTGGTGTTCCACAATCTAAAAAACCACCAACCATAATTGTCATTCCATCTTTAAAAATATGCTTTATATCTTCTAGCTTAACTATTTTTTTCATTTTAACTATCATCCCTTTTATTGTGCTCAAGGCACGAAGTTTAATCAAATGTTATTAAAATCTCAACTCCTCTTAGCCTGCAAGTACACATCTTCTTTGTCTTGTGAAGTTTCTTGCAGAAGTTATTCCTTCTCCCGTAGCACCTGCAATAGTAAAGGTAGTAAATCCTTCTGCTCCGTAGCCTACTCCTGCAAAAGATTTTGCATTTCTTACAAATATGGTTGTATCTATTTCATTTTCAAATCTATTCAAATTATCTATATTTCTCGAGTACATATAAGCACTGTGCTTTTTATTTTGTTCTGCTGCTTTAGCATCCTCTATTGCTTCATCAATATCTTTCACTCTTACAATCGGAAGTATTGGCATCATAAGTTCCGTCATTACAAATGGATGCTTTGCATCTACTTCACAAATTATACATTTAACATCACAAGGTGCTTTAACCCCTATTTTATCCAAAAATAATTTTGCATCCTTTCCTACCCACTTTTTATTTATTGTATATTCTAATGTTTCAGCTTTTTTCTGTAATACTAAATCCAATAGTTTTGAAGTTTGATTTTTATTTATAATTATAGCTTTGTTTTGAAGCATGTTATTTATTAATTTATCTGCTACATTTTCAAAAACAAATACCTCTTTTTCTGCAATACAAGGTAAGTTATTATCAAAAGAGCAGCCCTCTATAATATTCTTTGCAGCATTTTCTATGTCAGCAGTATCATCTACAATTACAGGAGGATTTCCTGCACCCGCTCCTATAACCTTTTTACCAGATTTCAAAAGTGTTTTTACCATACCAGGTCCTCCAGTTCCACATAAAAGTTTTATTGCCTTATGCTTTATGATTACATCTAGAGTTTCCATAGTTGGATTTTTTACAGTCGTTACCAAATTTTCTGGTCCTCCACATGAAACAACAGCTTTATTTATCATTTTTACAGCAAATGCTACACTCTGTTTTGCACCTGGATGTCCATTAAATACTACAGCATTTCCTGCAGCTATCATCCCTATACTATTGCATATAACTGTTTCAGTTGGATTAGTGGAAGGCGTTATTGCACCTATAACACCATAAGGTGCCATTTCTACTACTGTAAGTCCTTTATTTCCTGTCCAAGCGGTTGTTACCAAATCCTCTGTACCTGGCGTATATTTAGCAACCAACTCATGCTTTAATATTTTGTCCTCATATCTTCCCATTTTAGTTTCTTCTAAAACCATTTCCGCTAATTTTTCTTTATTTTTTAATGTAGCCTTTCTTATTGCATCTATAAACTTTTCTCTATCCTTTTTCGTATAGCGAATAGTTAATTTTTTTTGTGCGTATATAGCCTTATCAATAGCATCTTTAATGTCTTCAAAAACTCCTAAAGTCAAATAATAATTATTACAATCCTTAACATCTTTAACATTTGTTTCTAATCCCAAATCTTTAGATACCAATGTACTTTTACTCATAATTGTACCTCCTTAAAGTTTAAAATTAATAAACATTTAATTTAACGCTAACATGTTAGACAGTAAATTATCTTACTTTACATTAAATATACTATCACTTAATTATATAAATTTAGCCAAGAACCCTCAAAAAAACGTTTATAAACAACTAAAACGTTATCATATCATATGAATGTAAGCTAATTTTATTACATTATATCTAAGAATATTGTATATTGTATTTTACATATTATTCGCAATTTTGCTATTAATCATAATTGTCTATAAATTTAAAAATATATATAAAGGGTGTCGTATTAGCGTAAGGAATATGCTAATACGACACCCCCTCCCATGTCAGTTATCACTTAAAGCTAAAGTACCATTTCTTTTGAATAATAAGCATAGTATTTGCCATTAATGCTTTTCTCATTAACTCTTAACATTTAGAGATATAATAAATAATCGAGCTATTTAAGCTATTGGAATAGTAAAATAAAAAGTGCTACCGCTGTCTCGCAAGCTTTTACAGTAAATTTCTCCACCATGTTTTTCTACGATATACTTACAAGTTGAAAGTCCTAACCCTGAACCTTGTATACGTGAATTTCTAGACTTGTCTCCTCTGTAAAATTTATTGAATATATAAGGCATATCTTCTAGTGATATACCTACTCCATTATCTTGAATGTAAATAAATAGGTATCTGTTTTCTATGTACGATTTAAAATTTATTGTTAAATTACCGTTACTATATTTCATCGAATTACTTATAAGATTAAAAACTGCCTGATATATTCTTATTTCATCTATATTTATGATTCCCTCAGGAATATTCTTGTCCCAGATAAACTTTATATTTTTATTTTTAAGTTCTAAATCTATCTCATTTTTTGCTACTCCAATTTTTCCATATTGAAAGGATGCGTCCACATAATTTTTTATTTTATCATTCTTTTTAATCCACTCCAAAATATCCGGTGTCTTTTTTGTATCCTTTATCCTTATTCTATACTGTACATTATCAAGCCCGAACCAAAAGCTAGTTTTTTCAGATAACTTAGAAAGGTCATTATAATTTATAACCGAGAAAGCTACTACATAAGAGCAAACAAATAATACCGAAAACAATATTATAGATAATTTCTTGTAATAAAATATTTTTCTAAGTGCCTGACTTATTGGAGTAAATTTAGTTTCTATTACTTTTAAGGTAGTCCCCTTTTTATTATTAACTGGCATTCCTATCTTAAATACCTCTACTGGTGATATATTTTTTGTCCTTCTTATTACACCATAAATACTACTTAACATTAAAATTATTACAAATGCTACAGTAATTATTATTGGCAGCACCTCAAATATATTAACTCTCACTCCATATACCTTAAAATTATCTCTAAGCATAGCATTTATAAAAATACTTGCCAAAAGAGAACCTGCAAGTGCAAATGCACATACAAAAGCTCACATTATTTCATTCATAATTTCAGCACTTACTTTTGCTCTATTTATATCAATTAAAGAAATAGGTATTTTAGCAATTGAATATTAAAATTTCATTAAAAAAATGGATAAAACAATTTGATCATTACTTTATCCAAACAAATTAAATTCTCTAAGATTTTTACGATTTATTATCTAAAATTTATAAAGATTCATGCCAAAATTCCGTAGGTACGGAGGAATTTTTTCATTGCACTACCATGGGAGTGAAGAAACAATGCTGAAGGAATGATTTAAAAAAGCCCTAATAAATCTTAGATTTATAGGACTTTTTTAACACGACAAAGCATTATTACTTCACAGCTTCTTTTCTATTGTATATTGTATAACATACAATCCCAAATACCAACATTAAAGCACTAATATTAAATACCCAGTCATATCCGAGATTAGAAGCAACAACGCCTCCTACTAAAGGTCCTACACCTTGACCAACATTGGCACCAATAAAGAATGTACTTGAAGCTAGTCCTCTTTTTTCGCTTCCCATTTTATGAAAACATTCTGCTTGCAGCGCAGGTTGAGCAAATCCTTGTCCAAATGCTTTAAAAATTGCAGCCAAGATTATCATCCAAAGAAAACTTCCATGACCGAGAAGCAAGGCTTCAACAATGCCACACAGTAGTGCTGGATATAAAACAGTTGCAAGACCTTTTTTATCATAGAGTTTTCCAGCCACAGGTCTTGTAAAAATAAGAAACAATGCATTTACTACAAAGTACATTCCCACTCCAGCTATCTTACGCTGCTCACCAATTAAAACTAAAAATGAGGTAACAAGCCCATTTCCCATAAAAAACAAACCGCCGAAAAAAGATAATGGTAATACTTCGAATGCAATAATATCTTTTAGATGAATAGCACGTTTTTTAGTCAGAGTATTTTTTTTAATTGGCTTACTTTTGTTAGGTAAAAAATTCATAAACAATGCTGCTACTATTATAAGTATTGCTGATACCATAAAGGTTTTAGAGATTCCAAATCTGTTTGAGGCTTCTATTCCTATTTCAGGTCCAAAGGCAGTTGCAATAATTTGACTAATTCCAAGGTAACCTATGCCTTCTCCCATTCTCTCTTTTGGTATGAACTCTATTGCCCAAGCAACACTAGTAGCACTGGTAATACTAAAACTAGCTCCATGCAATATTCTAAAGAAAATTAAAAGTCCAATATTAGGCGCCAAACTATAACCTAAGGTTGCTATACCATTTATAAAAGTACCAATTATCATTACATATTTCTTACTAGTTCTATCTGTAAGTATTCCTCCAAAGGGTCCGATAAAAAGAGCCGTAAGCGAAAACAAACCTACAATTACGCCTGCCATACTTAAGGAAGCTCCAAGGCCTATAGAATACTTTGATAATAGTGGATAGACAAGATAAAATGCTAAAAATGTAAGTATACTAATTCCTAATAAACTAATAAAATTAACATTCCATAATTTTTCACCTTTTTTTGTTTCTAGGTTTAATTCTGTTCCCTTCATTTATAATTTCTCCTATCCTTATAAACATGTTAGAAGCCTAACAATTTTAACACCTATACAATATCACAATATAGTTGAACGGTCAACCATATTGTGATATCCTATACATGTATAAACCCAGATTATGGTTAATTAAAAACAAATACTAACAAATATTACTATTTATTAAGAAAGGGTGACATTTTAATGAAAGAATCAGAAGTAGAAAAGCTGTGGAATTCTTCATATATTTTAATGCTAATAATAAATGCTCTTATATTTACTGGTTTTACTATGATGACACCGGTACTGCCTAAATACGCAATTAGCTTAGGGGCAACTATGTCTATTGCTGGTTTAATCGCAGGCGTCTTTGCCATTACATCTATTGCTATTCGTCCATTTGCTGGATTTTCAACTGATAAATTCAACAAGAAAAAGTTACTAATTATTTCAACTATTTTTCTATCCCTTTCTGCCTTAGGTTTAAGGATATCAACTAATATGTACTCACTTTTTTTCTTTAGAATTGTTCAAGGTATATCATTTTCCATGAGTGTTACAGTAAATAATGCACTTGCTACAACATACATCCCTAAAAAAAGAATAGGTGAAGGAATAGGATTTTTGGGATTGGGCTACATTTTTGCAACTGCAATAAGTCCAAATCTTGGGCTCAAAATTTCATCACAATTTGGATTTAAGTATGTATTTTATGCGTCTTGTGTTATTATTATGATTGCAGTAATTCTTATTACCATGATTCCATATAGAAACCCAAATACAGAAACTTCAAATGCACATAAATTTCAAATTAAAATTGATGATTTTTTTGATAAAAGATTAATTATTTTTGCTGTTCTAGCTTGTTTATTCACTTTTATGAATGGAGCTATAGGCAGCTTTTTAGCTTTAATAGGTGATGAAAAGCACATCACAAACATTGGTTATTATTTTACAGTAAACGCTATTGTAATTCTTATTATTAGACCAATTTCAGGTAAAATACTTGATAAGAAAGGTCTCGGAATTATAGCATTTCCAGCTTTTATCTTGGCCATAGTAGCAGCAGTATTGCTTGGAAGTTCTAAATCTCTTTTGATGATACTTTTGGCAGCAATTTTTTATGGAATTGGACAAAGTTCACTTTCTCCAGCGCTTCAAGCTACCTGCGTAAAAAAACTAGGACCTAGTCGAGTAGGCGTCGCAACAAGCACCTATTTTATTGGCTATGATGCTGGGCAAGGACTAGGACCAATTATAGGTGGAACAATAGCAGGTAAATTTGGATTAGCTCCTCTTTTTTATAGCTGCGGAGTTATATTATTTGCTGGCATAGTTATATATTACTTGTACTCATCAAAAGAAAAACATAAAATCTTAAAAAATACTGAAAATACACAACGATTATAAGGAGAATTTATGGATAACAAAGCACTTGATTTAATCGGATTAACCGGCTGCCTATATAGATGTGCTCAAACTTATTTTGATAGAGAACTAAAAAAATTTGACCTATCCATGGCAACTTATCCATATTTACTTTCACTTAGCAAATATGAGGGTATAAATCAAAATGAAATAAGCAGAAAATTATATGTAGACAAATCAATGTCTGCAAAATCTATTAAAAAATTAATAAATCTTGGATATGTAACTAAAAAAGAAGACAAAGAAGATGCAAGAGCATATAAACTCTATTTAACAGATAAAGCAAAAGATATAATCCCTGAAATATTAGAAATCAGAAATAAATGGATTGATATTCTATCACAAGGCAGTAATGATGAAAAAATAGAAGCTTCTATAGACTTTTTGTGGAAAGCCTTAGGGAACGGAAAAGATGAGCTGTCACACTAAAAAAGCAGCAATAAGTTCTAGATTTTCTTCCGCTTTGCTACAGAAAATCTAGAACTTATTGCTGCCGCCATTATATATAATGGACTATACAAGCTTACCTCTAAAATTCCGTAGGTACGGAGGAATTTTTTCCTTGCACCTCTGTGGAAGCGAAGTAACAATGCTGAAGGAACAGTTTAAAAAAATCCTAATAAATTTTTTTATCTTAGATTTATAAGATTTTTTTAATGTGACGAAGCATATTATTACTTCGCATTTTCAACTACAAATTTATAAATCATCTCTATTAAACCATCTACATACTCATTTCTATACTTTTCATCCTCAATCCTAGTAATAACACTGGCATTCCCCTTAATTGTATTAATTAATATGTCATACTTTAATTCAAAATTAACTAAAGCTTTGCCGTTACCAGCACTTTCGAAAAATGGTTTAAGCAGCTTTTTTACTCTTTCATTGTGATTTTGAAATATTATTTCTACTTGAGCATACTCCTTTTTTAAGCTATCTATCTCTTCATATATGTGACCGCTTTTATAGAGGCTTTCTATCCCAACCTGCAAATATGCTTTAAAAATTTCACTTGAAGCTTCAGTATTTATTAAAGCTTTATCAACAAGCTCCTCTAATAACGCATAAGAATAATCACAATCACCCTGAAAAATCTCCAAAAATATATCTATCTTATCTTTAAAATAATTATAAAAAACACCTGTTGATACTTCTGCATTACTAGCTATTTCTTTGGAATTAGTATTATAAAAACCTTTTTCCTTAAATAATTTATCGGCAGAAGTTATGAGTTTTTCTTTATTTTCTAATGTTCTTTTTTGAACAGCTCTTTTTCGCTTTTTCTCCATTCTGCATCCTCCTATAATTCAATTTTATGACCACTTAGATCTATAGTCAATATTAAAGTGAAATAAAGTTCATTTTAATATTGACTTTTATATTTGAGGAGCTTAAAATGAAATAAAGTTCATTTTAATTTATTTTTAAAATAAACAACGGTTGTAGGCTTTTAATTTTCTATATGAATTAATGAAATGAGGGACAAATATGATTGAAAACAATTGTAATATAAAAATCACTCCAGAAAAATCTTTTATAGATGAAACAGTAGACATAAAAATAGATGGATTGCCTAAAAATGAAAAAGTGCTTATTCGAGCAATTAGTAAGGACTATTATTGCATAAATACCGGTATGACAGAACAGGGAAAGAGTTCAATATGGGAAGCCTATGGAATCTTTATGACAGATAATAATGGGAATATTGATTTAAAAAACACTGCCCCTATTGAAGGGACTTACAAAACTTGTAATTCTATGGGACTCTTTTATTCTATGAGGATAAAAGAGCTCCATAAATGTATCCCTACTCAAAAGCTTGATGAAGTTAGTGAAAATAGAAATTACACTGTTCTTTTTACCGTTGAAATTAATGATAGAGTTTTAGCATCACAAGAGCATACAAGATTGTTTTGTGATGAAACAATAAAAAGTGAGACAATTATAAATAAAAATCTTGTGGCACGTTATTTTACAAGCGATAAAATTGAAAAAAGACCTGCGATTATTGTCGTAAGCGGAAGTGATGGGAGAATTGAAAAAGCTCAAGCAATTTCAGAGGTCTTTGCAGCAAAAGGTTACTCTGCACTTGCAGTATGCTACTTCGGAATGGAAGGAACTTCGCCTTATCTAAATAAAATACCTCTTGAAATAATTAAAAATGCTATTGATTGGTTAAAAATGCAGAATACTGTTGATGAAAATCACATTGCCATTTATGGGAGATCAAAAGGTGGGGAATTAGTTCTTCTTGCAGGCTCTCTTTTTAAAGAACTAAATTGTGTTATTGCAAATGTTCCAAGCTGCTATGTATATGAAGGATTAAAAGACACAATGCCTTCTCACCAATCATCATGGACATATGAAAACAAGGAGCTCCCTTTTTTAAAATTTTCTATGACCTTACTTGTACAAATGGTTATTAAACAGCTTCTTGGACAAAAAAATCTCATGCCCTGGATGTATAAAAATTTAATTAAAAGAGGAGATACAAGTGCAGCTTCAATTGCAATAGAAAAAATAAACGGTCCAATTTTAATGTTATCTTCGGCATCAGATAATATATGGCCATCACTATTACATTGTGAAATAGCATCGAAAAGATTAGCCGAAAAAAAATTCAAATACAATTATAAGCATTGCACATATGAAAAAGCTGGTCACATGCTTACACTTCCATTTCAAGCCATATCCTCCTTAAAAAAATGCAATGGTAACTTAGAAGATTGGTCAAAAGCTTGTGTTGATTCTTGGAGGGAAACAATTGAATTCTTGAATAGCTGGAGAATAGGAAATATGAACTGTGACACCAATAATTGTTAAACTGTAATTTAAAACTATTGCGAACTAAATCAGTTAACAGTTCACAATGCACAATTCAGAATTTAGGATGATTTTCTTCCGTTTCACTGCAGAAAATCTAAAATGTATAAATGGTGCTATTTTCATATAAAGATTTATATATCATGGACTATACAAGCTTACATCTGAAATTCCGTAGGAACGGAGGAATTTTTTCCTTGCACCACTGTGGAAGCAAAGTAACAATGCTGAAGGAACAGTTTATGATTTTTTTGCTTTAGATTTATAGAATTTTTTTAATGTGACGAAGCATTGTTACTTTGCACTTTCTTAGCCTTTTCAACCGCCTGTACTCTGTTTGACACCCCCAGTTTAGAATAAATATTAATAAGATGAGTTTTCACCGTGGCTAAGGATATATTAAGTATTTCACATATCTCCTTATTTGAATGTCCCTCACAAAGCACCTTTAAAACTTCTTTTTCTCTTTCACTTAAGAGTTCATCCTCTTTATTAGCTTTTCTTGGCTCCTCTATATCAATTATCTTTTGCACGAACTCTTTTTCTTTATTTGTAAGTTCTATATCTTTATCATTTTTAAGCTTTTTAATAAGTTGAAGCAGTGGCTTCCCTTCAATTATATACACTGTTAAATAACCATTTTCTATACTGTAATGAAGGGCTTCTCTAAGCAAATTATATATTTCCCTTTTCTTAAGCTCAAAATCATCTTTGATAATCATTATTTTAACTATGAGTCCATCTATAAGATTAGTTTTTACATGGTATTTTCTGCAATATTCTAAAATTTCATCTATGGCTTTTAGCGCTTCCTGCTTACTTGAAAGCAAATATAGCACTCTTGAATAAATTATTTTATCCTCAGGTCTTATATATTTCCATTCTCTTCTTTTTCTTTCAAATATATTCTTAAACTGCTGCAAATCTTCTTTTTCATAAAACTTCATTGGAAGCATGTATTTAAGTTTAACTGTATAACCTTGAAGTGGTATAAAAGAATCTATATATACTTTTGTAAGCTCATCTGCAATCTTTTTTCCTTCTTCAATTTCTTGTTTTATAAATCTAAGCTCCATTTGATTATAAATAATTCCAAACTTTGTAAATGAGTGTTTTTTCTCTATTTCTTCTGCTGCTAAGCTTAAACTTTTTTCTGCTTTAGCTATCTCATATCTCTTCATATATATCCCTGCAATGCCAAGGTAATATAGACTTTTATATGCACCATTAAATCCACTTTTATCGGTCAAAATTTTTATTTCTCTATATTTTTCCATAACTTTAGAATACTCGCCCATGTCCTCAAGTATAAGTGCTATTTGACATTTTGCAAAAACACTTAAAAAAAACATATTATATTTTCCAGCAATTTTATCAGCTTCCACTGCATATTTCATTACCTTTTCATACTCATTCTTGCTCAAAAATACAAGCTGCATATTAAGATATATAACTGCCTTTGTAATTTCGCTTACCTTAAGCTTTTCTACTAATTTTAAATCCTCTTCTTTAATTTCGCTGCAATAATTGTAAACATATATTTTGGATATATTAGCAAGTAACTTGGCTTCCCTTGAACCATTTTTCTCAATATAATTTATTATGCCCTTACACTCATCTACCTGAATACTTGAAAAATCATAAAAAATTCGCTGCACTACAAGTTCATTGCTCGTTATTAAGCTTTGAAGTGGCATTTCCTTTATAAATGTCCAAGCTTCTGGAGATGAAATGTTTTCTTCTATTAAAGGTATTGCCCTGTCATAGGCTTTTATTGAAAAAAGATGTCTTATACTTTCACTTATATCTCCATTCTCCTTTAAAAAATTATATGCTCTTAAATGAAGCTTACTTTTTTCTTCATCAGCCAATTTATTAAAACTCATATTTAAAAATTCATTAAAAAGATGATGATACCTAAACGCAGTTTCTTCTTCATTAAGAGTTATTATAAACAAATTCTTATCAACCAAAGAATTTATTATATCTGCCGAATCATTTATTTCTAACACATAATCTGTTAAATCCGCATTAAAATATTTAAGTATAGAAGTTTTTATAAGAAACTCTCTCTCGCGCAAATTAAGTCCTTTTAATATTTCCTCTGTCAAATATTCAATGACATACTTATTTAAAACATTGATTTTTTCAATATGTCCCTTATTTTTTAATGCTAAAGCAGTAAATTGAAGTCCACCTATCCATCCCTCAGAAATAGTAAAAATCTTATTCAAGGCTTCTTCAGATATATCAATCTTCAGCGTATTATGCATAAAATCTAAGCATTCCTCCTTTGAAAACTTGAGCTCAGTTTCATCAATTTCTAAAAGCTCGCCCCTAACCCTGAGTTCCCCTAAATAAATCGGGAATTCCTCACGCGTTAAAAATGCATAGTGAACATTTTGAGGTGAATATTTTATAAGATACTCTACTGTAGAATTTAAGTTTTTCTCTTTGATATGATGATAATCATCAAATACTATCAAAATATCTTCTTCCACACACATTTTATTTATTATATAAGATATTATCTCAAGGATTTCATTATTGTTTGTCATTCCATTTAGGTTGTTAATAAGTTTTTCACTTTCTCCTGGCAAATAATCTGAAATTGCTTCTATAAAATAATACCAAAATGAATAGATTTCATTATTATCTTCATCTAGATTTATCCATTTTACATGTTTAAGCTTTTTATCCTTTATAAAAGAAGAGAGAAGTGTTGATTTTCCGCTACCTGCTGCTCCCTTAACTATTGCTACTTTATAATCAAATATATCATTAATAAGCCGTTCTCTTTTTATACAATTCTTCCTAGGAATTGGTGCTATAAGCTTTGTTCTTATTAAATTAAATTCATTCTTCATACAATCACCCTACATATATGTATACACCTGAAATATTAAAAGTGTAAATATCTTAAATTTTACAAGTAATCTTAAAAATCTCAGAGTAAAGAGTACAGAGTAGAGAGTACAGTGAAGGTGGATTTACCTTTCGTTTCTCTCAGGTAAATCTTATAACTTATTATAGTTCAGCTGCGCTGAACACTATGCTTTACGCCATGCGTGAGCATTAAGTTTTAGATTTTTCGTAGTGTTAACGGAGAAAAATCATCCTTCACTCTACTCTCTACTCTTTACTCTCTACTCTGCTTCAAGCATACCCTAATTTTATACCTCCGGACTATAATATATCAATTAATATCTTCCAGTTTTCAAATTTCTTTTTGTAATAAATGTTCCAAGGCTAAATAGTACTAAAATTACAGCTAAAACATAAGTTAATTCTCCACAATAATTTGTTAAGCTTTTACCATTCTCAATTCCTTGAACTAAAGCTAAATAAGGCTTAAATGGGATTGCCGAAACTAAAGTATTTAAAATTTTATTATCATCTGTAAAAGAATAAAAAGTTCCTGAAAGAATAGAGGTTATTAGAATTATAGCATTGCCAAGCATAGCTGCATTATCTACATCGTCTATAAGTGAAGTTATAAAAAGTGCAAAAGCTGTACCAAGTAACATGAGTAATGCCAAAAGTCCTCCAAACTGGATATAACTAAAGCCAATATTTACATTAAACACGGCATTAACTAATATTACAGCAACATAAGTTGGAACAAAGGCTACTAAAAAATCAAAAACTCCTTGGGACATTAAATACTTGCTTCCGCTAACTGGTGAAATTAATATTCTTTTAAAGGTTCCAAAATCCCTATCCTCTGGGTAAAAAAGCATAAGATTAATTTCTAAAATCAAAACTATCATTATTAAAAAACCAATTATACTTGTTCCAACCCCTCTTTTATCTTTTGAATTTGGCATTTTAGTGACTGAACTTGGATTTTTCAAAAAACCTTCGATTTGATTTTTTAATTTATCACTTTTAATCGTGGTAATTTTAAAATCGCCTTTTCCATTGTCCTCAATTACAGCATCGTATTTATTTAATACAAGATCTGACATAGTAGGTTTTTCTTTCACTACCTTCATGCTCATATATTTATTACTTATATTCAATTTTTTATTGGATGTAACCACTGCTATGCTTGCCTTAGCCTCCATTTTGGAATTAAAATAAACTCCTCCAACTATCATAAGTGGAACAAATACAATTGCAACTAAAATTATTGCTTTTTTAGCTAATAGTCTATAAAAATTGTTTTTGAATATATTAAATAAATTCATTTATATATACGCCTCCGGTTTAAAAATTGCTTTACACAAAAGCATTAATATTATTGATCCTACTGCGAGTATTGCCATTGTTGGTGCAAACATAGAAAAATCTTTGTCATAGATTATTTTTAGCATACAGTCATTTATCCATTTTAATGGTGATATATAAGATAATTTTTGTACTGCACTGCCAAGGCTATCTATAGGAAAAAACATTCCTCCAAATATTCCAAACACCGTAAGCAGCGGTGCAACAATTTTATTTGTGGCCTCTTCACTTTTAAAAATACAG
Organism: Clostridium neuense; assembly: GCF_045310695.1. Lineage (NCBI taxonomy): Bacteria > Bacillati > Bacillota > Clostridia > Eubacteriales > Clostridiaceae > Clostridium > Clostridium neuense. The sequence goes on along the minus strand of NZ_JBJIAA010000005.1, from coordinate 247,916 downwards.
CACATAAATGCCCCAAAACAGCACATAAAAAATATAAAAAACAGAATTAATATTAAAACATATATAAAATTTTCTCCTCCAAGCTTTATATTAAAAACCTTATCCTCTACTAGCATTAAAATTGTATAGCATATCCCTGCAAAAGCAGAGCAAGCTAATATCTTAGACAAGAATATATTTGAAGTATAGGTTGGCGAGTAAATAAGCCTAACATTTCCTTGTTTAATTTTCTTTTCCATAAAAGTATTAGCTTCCGTAGTTGCTATATTAAATACAAAAAAAATTGTCATTGTAACCCCATAATAATCATAAGACGTGACCTTAGTTCCATAGCTTCCTTTAGTTATGAACCCCATTATTAATATAATGATTAGCGGAAATACTGTATTGCAAAGAAAAAGTGTTGGATTCTTTGCAGTATTCATAAAGTCCATTTTAAATATCTTAAATAAATTCACTTTGTTTTCCTCCCTATAAATAATTAAAGATTTTTCTGAATGAAATGAAGAAAAATCCTCCTTCACTTTACTCTCTACTCCCTACTCTCTACTCTACCTTTCAGTCTCTAAGGCTTCTTCCTGTAAGATTTAAGAATACTCTTTCAAGTGAAGCTGAATTAGTTGTTACATTGTTTATTTTGCAGTGCTTATTCATCATAGTCATAATTAACTTATCCAGATTTTCTACAGTGTTTAAACATGTTATTTCAACTCTATTTTTTAATATAGTCACCTTCTTAACACCTTCAACCTCAAAGAAATCATCATCACTTAATTTCTCTGCGTTATCAGTTTCTATAACATATACCTTTTCATCCTGAATATTTTCTTTAAGCTTTTCTTTTGTTCCTTCAGCGATAATAGTTCCATGATCCATTATTATTATTCTATCTGATATTTCCTCTACTTCTTCCATGTAGTGAGTTGTATATATTATTGTTGCGCCTCCTTTTTGAAGATTTTTTATAGAATTTAAAATATGATTTCTTGACTGAGGATCTATTCCAACAGTAGGCTCATCCATTATTATTAGCTTTGGATTGTGAGCTATAGCACATGCTATATTAAGTCTTCTTTTCATACCACCCGAAAAAGTTTTTGGCTTGTCATTTTTTCTATCATATAATCCTACAAACTGGAGTGCTTCCTTTACCTTTTCCTTTAATTTTTCTCCTTTGATACCATATAAGCTTGCAAAAAATTTCACGTTTCTTTCTGCTGATATATCCTCATATATTGCTAAATCTTGTGGAACTATTCCTATATTTTTTTTAACATAAAGCGTATTTTCCTTAACATTTTGCCCATTAAACTTAATTTGTCCACCATCAGCTTTTAAAGCTGTAGCTAATATATTTATAGTTGTACTTTTCCCGGCACCATTTGGTCCAAGAAAACCCAATACTTCTCCTTTTCTTACATCAAAACTAATTCCCTTTACTGCTTTTTTGTCCTTATAGCCTTTTTCTAAGTTTTTCACTTCTATTATATTTTCCATATTTTATCTCCCTTCAATGCTTCCTTGATGCTATAGTAACAAAAAAGACAAAAAAACAAATCAACCGAAAGATTGATTCTAAAGGTTGATTTTTGAGAAATAAAAGAAGTGTGAAGTAACAATACTGAAGGAACAGTTTAAAAAGGTTCTAATAAATCTTGATAAAAAAATCCTAAAATCCTTAGAGACTTCAATCTGTTTGAGCGTTTTCTCAGCGAGTTATTGAAGCCTCTTAGAATTTTAGGATTTTTTTATATTAGATTTATAGAACCTTTTTAATACGACGAAGCATTGTTACTTCGCATTATTTTTGAATTATTCTACAGTTACTGTGCATGCTGCCATAGTTCCATCTTTACTTACTGCTATTATTACTGCTGTTCCTTTTCCTGTTGCTATTAACTTTCCATTTCCATCTACTGTAGCCACACGTGATGAATTTGTCATAAAAGTTACATCTCTATCAACTTTATTATTTAGCGTTGCTGTAAGAGTATCCATATCTCCTACCTGCAATGTTTCTGTAGTTTTATTTATTGCAAATTGTTCACCATCTGAAACATTTACCATGCATGTACCTTCTATCTTTGAACCATATGATACTGTTATCCATGCTGTTCCTCGTCCACTAGCTGTTACTTTTCCATTAGCATCCACCTTTGCTATTGATGGATTAGTTGTACTCCATTTAACTTCACTAGCAATGTTATCCGAAGTTGCCTGCACTGATAATTGATCAACATCGCCTGTATTTAGTATATCTATAATTTTATTTAATTTTATTTTGGACCCAGTTCCATCTTTTACAGTTACAACACAGCTTGCAGTCAATTCTCCGCATTTTGCAGTTAGCGTTGCTTGTCCAGCTTCATTTGCTGTTACTTCTCCATTAGGCTCTACATATACCACTGATGGATCACTTGAAATCCACTCCACAAATGGCATGCTAACATTATTTAGTGATGCCGTTAACTTATCTCCTTCTCCTACTGTTAACGAATCTGTGGTTTTATTTAATGTTAATGTTTCATTATTATTTAAACCAACTTGTCTTGCAGCCCTATATTGTACTTTTCCATTTAAATTCTTATTATTATTTTTTATACTTGCAGCATGCGCTCCTTGAAAGCATCCAACACTAACAAATAAAAATACTGCTAACGCTCCTTTTAAATTTCTTCTCATAATTTATTCTCCTCCTAGTGTATTTGCAAGGCTTACCGTGCTTTACATTAACTAGTATAGTGTTATAAATAATGGTTTTCAATAATATTATGGTTATTTTTCAACTTTATGACATAAACCTCACAAGTTATACGAAAGTACCTTTTGTAGCTATTTAATATAAACATATTTATTATTAAAGCAAGCAATATATACTAAAAGAAAGAGCCTATAAAGTTAAATTTAAACTTTATAGGCTCTTTCTTTTAGTCAGAGATTGTTTTAGCATTAAGTTCGCTTTTCATCTTACCTGCAACTTTATCAATATTTATAAAGTACATTACAACTAATGCTGCTATAGCAAGTACAATTCCTGAATACACAAATGAAATTTTAATTGAAGTTAATGCTGATTCTACCTGCACTTTAGCAGAACCATTATATTTTCCCCATGCAAGAATCCATCCAAGAATAGCAGTTCCAATGCCTCCCCCTAATTTCATTCCAAAGCTTACGCAACTGTTAATTAAACCATCCACACGTATGCCTGTTTTCCACTCACCATAATCTACAACGTCTGCAACAATTGCAAAAATTCCAACTAATATTGGAGCCATACCAGCACCTTTTACAATACTACCAGCTACAGCAAACTGAAAAGAGCTGGGATCAAGCGCCATAATAATAGAGCCTATTAGTTTGAGAAGCAAGCCAACCATCATAATTTTCCACTTACCAAACATACTTATAAGCTTAGGTAAAAATACAAATACAATTACCATAGGTCCATAAAACGATAACGTAAGCATTCCCATCAAGTTAGCATCATGAATAACATAAGTCGTGTAATAAAGCATTGAACCAGAATACACACCTAAATCTGTGTAAGTAATGACAAACATAATTGCAAGAAAGAAAAAGTACTTATTTTTCGCTAAAGAGGCAAATCCCTTTTTAAGCTCCATTTTTTCTTGTTTATCATTGTTACATCTTTCTTTTGTAAAGGCAAAGGTGATAAATAAACATATAAATGCAAGAATACCATAAATAATTGATATTTTTGTCCACCCATATTTCTCTACCAGTGGATTTGTAATCATTGACAAGGTAATAGTAAGTATTATAACAAAGAAAAATCTAATAGAACTTAAAACAGAACGTTCCTGTATATTATCTGATATTCTAGAAAGCAGTGTACAATATGACAGGTTTGCTATTGTATATATAATCGACATTAGAAAAATATACGTGATATATGCATAAATCAACTTCCCATTTTGACTAAAGCCCATTGGAACATTAAAAAGAAGTATTAAGCCAATACACATAAGCGGTGCACTAAATAAGATCCACGGTCTAGTTTTTCCCCATCTAGTATTAGTTTTATCAATAATCGCTCCCATAGTTAAATCTGTAACACCATCTAAAAGTCTTGCTATCAATATTAAAGTACCAACAGCAGCAGCTCCAAGCTTAACATTGTTAGTATAATAAATCATTAAAAACGAACTAACTAATGCATATATAAAATTACAGCCAACATCACCAGCTGAATAAGCAAGCTTTTCCTTTAGCAAAATCTTATCTTCCACAATACTTCATCCCCTCAACATATTAAAATATTTATTTAAACGTTTACATTATTATATACTTTATTTATTTTTTAACGCAGCTTCTTCTAATTTTTAATGCTGCAAAATAATATTTATAAGCTTATGGCGAGATAACTACTAATTATTACTCGCCATATAACTATCATCCCTAAACTACAGAGTAACCTTTCCCATACATAAATCAGAATTAGCACTGCTGCTGCCTACATATACTTCATATTCCATATGCTCTAGTTCCATCTTGCCAGTTTTTTCATTATACCAGCAAATTTCTTCCTTAGGGCAGCTTATTGTTACTTCTTTACTTTCTCCTGGTTTCAAGCTTACACGAGTAAAACCTCTTAATATCTTTACAGGTCTATCCACAGAAGAATTTTTAAAGCCTACATACATTTGCACTACTTCATCGCCCGCTACTTTACCTGTATTAGTAACAGTGCATTTAGCATTAACGTTATCATTATCTGCAGAAAATTCAGCTTTACTAAAATCAAAATCAGTATAAGACAATCCAAATCCGTATGGAATGCATGGCTTTATTCCTTCCTTTTCAAGCTTTGTATAACCATGATAATAGTCATACCATTGATGCGTTGTATCCCAATTTACTTGTGGAAGATCATCTTCTTTAAACGGAATTACATAAGGTAACTTTCCACTTGGATTTACATCTCCAAATATTATTTCTCCTAATGCTGTTCCACCTTCCATTCCTGGATAATAAGCCATCATTATAGCTCCAACGCTATCTTTCCAGCCTTCCATCATTATCATGTTTCCACCAACTAATACAGCTATAGAGTTAGCATTAACAGGTCCTACTTCATTTAATAATTTAATTTCCTCTACATGAAGATTTAAAGAATTCTTTCTATCTCCTCCTACTGCTCCAGTATAAGAGTTGAATTCATCTTCAGATATATATTCTCCTTCATCATCATAATTGTAGCCAACCACAAATACAACTGCATCAGCATCTTTTGCTAATTCCTTTGCATGCTCTAGATCTTCACCATTATAATATACAACATCCACTTTAGGTGCAGCATTAGCAATTCCTTGAAGCGGTGTTACTACATAAGCTGGTCTAACCTGACTAGAACCATGATCTCCAATTACCTCCTTATCCCCTAGTTTTCCTAATACAACAACTCGTTTTGCTTTATTTTTATCTAGTGGTAGTATGCTATTATCATTTTTAATTAATGTAATTCCTTCCCTTGCTGCCTTTAGTGCAAGCTTAACATGTTCTTTGCATCCAATCACACTTTCATCACATTCATTATTATAAGCATCCTTAAAAGCTAAAAGTGTACGTACAATACGAAGCGCAGCATCATCAATTCTACTTTCTTTTACTTTTCCATCTTTAACAGCTGCAACTAATTTATCTCCAAAAAACTGCGTGCAGCACATTTCCATATCCTGCCCACCATTAGCTGCTTCAACAGTATCTCTAACTCCCCATATAAAATCGCTCATAACAAATCCGTCAAAATCCCATTCTTTTTTAAGCACCTCGTTTAACAGATAATCATTATGTCCACAGTGAGTTCCTTTGTATAAATTATATGAGCTCATGACTGAAGCTGCCCCTGCATCTATGCACTTTTTAAAATGGGGAAGAAATACTTCTCTTTCAGTTCGTTTATCACATTCAACATTTACTTTAAATCTTGAAATTTCCATCTGATTAAAAGCAAAATGCTTTATACATGCTATTACGTTCTCATCTTGTACGCCTTTAACCAATGCCCTTCCCATTTCTCCTAAGTGAAAAGATTCTTCACCGTAAGTTTCTTGGCTTCTTCCCCAACCAGGATTATATGGCAAGTTAATACATACCCCTGCAAATAAATTACCTTTAAAACCATGTACCTCTTTTCCTATAGCATGACCTATCTTTTCTTCTAATTCTGTATCAAAGGTTGCACCTCTAAGCATTGTTACCGGGAAGCACGTACTTTTTCCATTTCCGCAAACTACTCCTCTTGGACCATCACAAAAAAGCATAGGCGGCAAATCAACTTTTTCTATACCTCCAGCTGGATAAGGATAATAATTATAATGTCTTCCATCAGGATCAGTAGCTAAATCTCCAAGCATATCCTTAAGACCGACACTTCCACTCATTAATGAAACCTTTTCCTCTAAAGTTAAAGAATCAACTATTTTTTTTGCTTTTTCAGTATAAGACAATCTTTCTGATTTAGTACATTTCATTTCTAACATCTCCAATACAATATTTTTCTAATAAATTAATAGACTCTTTTAAATTGAAGTGCAAATAACCCTTCACGTTTGGATTTGCACTCAAATCTGCTCCATTTTTTCGATACTCTGCAGGTGTAACTCCCAATTCCTTTTTAAAAGCTCTGTAAAATGTACTTTCGGAATAAAAGCCGCAATCATCAGATATAAAGCTAATTGATTTGTTTGAAAATTTCAGCATATACTTAGAAGCTTCTATTTTACTGCTTAGAACCAAATCCTTAGGGGACATTCCTATGTTTTTCTTAAGAAAACGATAAACAGATTTTTCACTCACCCCTAAGCGCTCATTAAGTTCCTCTAGAACCATATCCCTTTTGCAGTTTTGTTGGATAAAATCTATTATTTGCATAAGTAGCTCTGTGTGTTCAGCTTTTTTTAAATCTACAGCTCTTTGATAGACATCATATAATGCATATTCAAACAAATCTGCTATGAGCATATAAATTAAAGCTTTTATTCTGTAAGAATTAAAAATTTCTTCCTTCTGATTTTCTAATCCAATTTTGGCTGCAATTGCAACATAACTCATATATCCGTTTTTAGGCATTTTATCGTTAAGTGCGCTATTCAAGTAAAAATAATATGACTTATTATCATCCTTTAAATCTTTAAATAAGTTTTCATTTATTTGGATAAATAAGCAAAGATTTTCTTCCTTAGTACACTGCAGCTCATGTACCGCTTTTGAATTTAATAAAATAATATCTCCTATCTCCTGATCTTAGTACGGATATTTTAGGACTTGCGTTTACTACCAAGGATCCTTTTAAAACTAAAATTAATTCATAATCATAATGCCAATGAAACGTTGAATGCTCAATTGATGTTACAAACACCTTCGCTGGATATTTTTCTTCATGTTCAATTATCTCAAAAATATATGAACTCATTTTTCCCTCCATTTCATAACACACCATAATTAATCTGTAAACATTTACAACTTAATTATAATTTTATTTAAAAATATTTGTTATCATTTTTGTACAAATTTTATTTCGTTTTTAGACTAATAGAAAAATATTGTTTTTTTCATAAAATTTTTCTAAAGGTATTATAAATACCATTATAATGCATACAACCATCTTGTTAAAAGAAGGACCTAGAAGCTGCTACACTAAAAAACATCTCCATATAGTAAAATCTATTAAAATTTAACATTGACACTGTCTATACTTTTAATTATAATTAAACCAACAGTCGGTTTATTAATAGGAGGTAATTTTATGAAAATATTAATATTAGGAACAGGTGTTATCGGTACACTTTACGGACATGCACTTTCAAAACATCACGAAATAACTCACTTCGTTAGAGAAAATAAGTTTAAACTTATGAATGGTAAAACTATACCTTATGACATTATAGACGAGCGCAATGATAAAGATCATATCAACACAACAGGAGAATATACCTATAAATGCGTTACAGAAATAACTGAAGATTACGATTTAATCATGCTTCCAGTGAATACTTATCAATTGGAGGATGCGCTTAAAACCCTTGCATATAAAGCACCTGATGCCAAGTATTTAATCTTCACTTTAAATTGGAATGGAACCTCTGAAATAGATAAATACTTAAAGAAAGATCAATACATCATGGGATATGCTGGCGGCGGTGGAACCTTTAAAGGAGATTTACTTTGGGGTAATGTAGGTAATGATATAACACTTGGAACTGTATATGAAATTCAAAAACCATTATTAGATGCTACAGTGAAAGCTTTTAAAAGCTGCGGCATTGAACCTGAAATTCCATCAAATATACTTCACTGGTTATGGATACACAACGTTGGTTCAAGCCCTCTTGGTGTTGGACTTTCAAAATATAGTAGTTTAAGTGACGTTTTAAAAGATAAAAAACTAGTAAAAATGTGCTTTAAAGCTATGTGTGAAGGTTACAAAATTTGTGAAAGAAAAGGAGCCAATCTAAAAGAGTTTCCAGAAGTAAAAATGATGTCCATTCCATTTTTTATACTCTATCCAATGTTTAGACGTAACTTTGAAAAAAATCCAATAATGCAGCGTTATACCGCTCATGCCTTTAAAGCAATTGATGAAATGAAAGATAACTTTAAAAAGATGCTCCAAACTGGAAGAGAATTCAATATCAATATTACTAATATGGAAAAGCTCAGTGAACTGCTCTAATAATTGACGTTAGGTTTAATATTTAATACAATCTAAGACAGATGGTTTATACAATGGAGGGAAAAACATCATGTCTAGAACAAATATAAATTTTGATAATAAAAGAACTGAGCTAGCAAATAACATTTGGGATATATTCATCTCAAATGGTTACGAAAACACTACACTTGCATTGATAATCAAAAAATTAGGAATCTCTAAAGGCGCATTATACCATTACTTTTCTTCTAAAGAGGAATGTGCCGATGCAGCAATAGAAAATAGAGTTTCTCTTTTAATTAATGAAATTTCAAGTACGGATGACAAAAACCTAAATGCTATAGATAGATTAAAACGAATACTTTTAGCTTCTGTAAAAGCTAACAACCTTAATCAGCAAGATGAAAAAATGAATGATCCATCAAATAAAATATTTCACCAAAAATTGATGGTTGCCCTTATTAAAAGTTTTTCACCCATTTATGCAGATATAATTTCACAAGGTAATGACGAGGGAATTTTTAATGTAAAACATCCTCTTGAAACAGCTGAAATTATATTAACACTTTCAAACTTTTATTTAGATGAAGACTTATTTAAATGGAGTTCAAAAACAATGCCTATAAAGCTTGCTGCATTTAAAGAAACCCTTACAAAAATTTTAGGTACAGATGAAAAGACACTAGATTTTTTAAACGAGTTGTTTAGTTTGACATAAAGAGGATTTTATACTAATATAAGTTTATACGTTATTTAGGAGGATTTTTTATGCTTAAAAGATATGTTTTTTACATTGTAAAATAGTAAAATTTAATACTATTCTTAAAGAAAGTTTTTTGCGTAAGTTTCTTATGCTTTTATTTGTGTTACTTTCTTTAGGTTTTTACAATGTTAAGAATAATATCTGCGTTTATCCTTTTAAATTAAAATATAATTTAAGATAAAAGTTTTTTTGTGTAAATGGCGCCGTACTATTATTTGTACGGTTTTTTTATGCACTTTTATCCTTTAATTACAGGGTAGTAAATGGATTTATTCATTTACTGCCCTTTTTTATTTGTGAAAGTGAGGTGATCCTATATGCCAACTATATTTGCAAAATTAAATGAACTCAATAAATAACAGGCTTGAGAGTAAATTATAATTTTGCATACAAAATTTTTATGACCTCTTTTGCCTGCCATAAAATTCGGAGGTAAAAGAAAATGAAAAAAGCTATGATAAACTTAAATGTAATGAATATGGAGATTGAAACTGTAGAAAGGTACTGCCACAATTGTGGTAAAAAGGTCCTATTTACTGATTCTTTAAAAAGAAGACAAAACGCAAATGGAAAAAATCTTTATAACTATGCCATTTTTAAATGCAGTAATGGTCACACCTGGAACAAAATGCTCGGAATAGTGAACTCCAACGATGGAAATACAGAAAAGGAAACTCCTAAAAATGAAGAATTTCTTTGTGAAACTTCACTAGAACCTATATCTTTACAGCATTATAAAAAATTTGGCTATGAACAAATAGAACTTATTATAAATTCTATATCAAAAAAGATTAGACTTGATAAGCTTCTTTCAATGTATATCAAAGATTTAAGTAGATCACAAATACAAAAATTAATTGAAAATAAAAAGATTCTAGTTGATGATAAGATAACCAAAATTGATTTATCAGTAAAATCAAATCAAAAAATAAGCATCTTAATCAGCTATATAAATCTCTAAAAAGCTCGTGGAAACATAGAAGTTTTATAAAAGATAAATATAAAAATTATATAAAATAGATAATTGAATTAAAGTGAAGATAACAATAGCTTATCTCCACTTTCTTCGTTTACTTTAATGCAAATCTAATCTTTTATGTCAAAATCCTTCTTTTTCTTAAATTGACTTCCCCACATAATGTGGTATTATATAACTCATATCAGAAATATTTATGAAGGTGAGGGTTCAATATGAATCAAAGTAGTATCTACCTAATTATAGCTGTTGTGGCAATTATCGCAATATTGCTAATAGTTTTAAAACTCATAGGAATTGTAGTAATAAAAAGTAGTGAAATTGGAATTGTAGAAAAATGGTGGTCACCAAAAGGATCACTAAACAAACAAATTATAGCTTTAAATGGAGAAGCTGGTTTTCAGCCAGATGTACTAAGAGCTGGTATTCACTTAAAAACACCTCTTATGTACAAGATTCATCGTGCTCCACTTATAACTATTCCCCAAGGTAAGATAGGCTACGTTTTTGCTAGAGATGGAAAAGCTCTTGAGGTTTCTCAAACTCTTGGACATGTAATTCCAGAAGCAGATAACTTCCAAGATGTTAGAGGTTTTTTTAAAGGTGAGGGTCAGAAAGGACCTCAAAGAGCAATACTTAGAGAAGGTACTTATGCCTTTAACCTTGCACAATTTATAATCATAACTGAAAATGGAGTTTACTCCCTAACCACAACTAAAGTAGAAAATCAAGAAGTTCAAAACATGGCAGATAAAATAAGAAGGATTGATGGTTTTAACCCTGTAGTTATAAATGGAAAGGACGACAACATAGGCATAGTTACAGTAAATGATGGACCTGCTCTTCCAAATGAAGTTTTAATAGCTCCAATTATAGGTGATAAGGCTGGACTTGAAAATTATCATAACAACTTTCAAGACCCTGAAAAATTCCTTAAAGCTGGCGGTTTTAAAGGTAGACAGATGCAGATTTTAGCAGATGGAACTTATTTTATAAACAGGCTATTTGCCACTGTTGAATACTTACCTAAAACCATAATAAACATTGGTGAAGTTGGTGTTGTTGTATCCTACTATGGAGACAAAGGCAAGGACGTTACAGGTGATGCTTATAAGCACGGTGAATTAGTTCCTGAAGGTTCTAAAGGTATATGGGAAACCGCTTTAGCTCCTGGTAAATATGGTTTCAACACTTATGCTGGAAAAGTAGTTAAAGTTCCAACAACAAATGTAATTTTAAAGTGGATTAGTGGACAAAACGGCAATCATAAACTCGACGAAAACTTAAAAGAAATAAGTCTTATTACAAAGGATGCTTTTGAGCCAAGTCTTCCTTTAACTGTAGTAATGCATATAGATTATAAAAAAGCTTCTAGAGTAATACAAAGATTTGGCGATGTAAAGCTCCTTATAGAGCAATCTCTTGACCCTATGATAGCTGGATACTTCAAAAACATCGGACAGACAATGACTTTAGTAGAATTAATTCAAAATAGAAATGAAATTCAAAATAAAGCTTCCGCCGAAATGAAGGATAAGTTTGAAAAATACGACCTAGAATTAGAAGAAGTTCTAATTGGCACTCCTATTGCATCCAAAAATGATAATAGAATAGATACAATACTTGCACAGCTTAGAGACAGACAACTTGCAATGGAGCAAATAGCAACCTTTGATGCAGAGCAAAAAGCCGCCGAAAAAGAAATAGAATTAAACAAAGCTAAAGCTGCATCAGCAAAGCAATCAGATTTAACTGCTTCTGCTGTTGAGATTCAGATTAAAGAAAATGAAGGTAAGGCTCAACTTCTTGTTGCTAAACAGATTGCTGAAAAAACCAAAACTGAAGCTGAAGCTAATTTATACAAGCAGCAAAAAGACGCCGAAGCAAAGGCTTATACAACAAAACAAGATGCCGAGGCAAAAGCTTATGCTATTGAAAAAGAAGCTACTGCAAACTCTAAACAAATTAGTCTTCTTGGTTCTGCTGAAGCTTCAAAGATAAAATCCATTGGTGAAGCCGAGGCTGATAAGGAAGCTAAGATTGGTATTTCCAAGGCAATAGCTGCAAAAGAGCAGGTTAACGCTTATGGTGGTCCACAATATCAAGTAATTCAAGATGTTATGACAAAACTTGCAGAAGCATTAAAAGAATCTAAAATTGACATTGTTCCAAAAACCTATATTGGTGGCGGAAGTGATGGCAAAATGCCAAATGCTTTAGAAGGTATACTTGATTTACTTTTGGCTAGTATGGCTAACAGCGATAACTCAGAAAGAGAGCTTTCACCTGAGGTTGAACAAATAAAATGCAAAATCATAGAATCACTAAAATAGTAGTATAGTTTATAAAAATATAAGAGCCTAAAACCCTAATGAGCTTCAAAAAACTCAGATACTTTTTAAATTAGGATTTAGGCTCTAATATTTATTAAACTAATTTTAAACCATTTAATTATTGCTAATTTATTCTACGTTTATAACACACATTTTTCCTAGTCCACCATCATCTTCACCAATATTTGCCCATACAAAGGTTTGTCCTATTCCAACCGCTGTCATCTATATTTGCTGCAAATGCCTCTTTAATATTTTCTATGAGATTTTATAATATCACTTTACAGTTATTGTGCATAAATTCATTAAATTGCTTCCATCCTTAGTCCCAACTAGTATCATTGCCGTTCCTGGCTTAAGTGCTGTTACTTTTCCATCACTATCTACTGAAACTATAGATGGCATACTAGAAATCCATACCATAGAACTATTAGGTATATTGTTTGGAGTTACTGTCGCTACTAAATTATCTGTATCTCCTACGTTCAATAAATCTGTTGTTTTATTTAAACTTAAACTTTTTGCCTCTTCTATAGTTACAATACATGAACTCATAAGATTGCTTCCATCCATAGTTGACGCTGTTATTGTCACAATTCCTGCCTTAAGTGCCGTTAATTTTCCATTACTATCTATAGAAGCTATAGACGGATCACTAGAACTCCACGTTATGTTCTTATTAGCTGTATCATATGGAGTTACTGCTGCTGTTAGAGTATCTGTTTGTCCTACTTTTAATAAATGTAAAGCTTTATCTAAAGTTAGACCATCTGCCAGCCTCAGCATACTGCCATCAGAATCTATATCTACTGCATCAAGATTAATTTGTCCCATATCTTCATCAGTTTTACTAATAGTAACCTTATGGTCTGATTTATCCAGTCCTGTAATTTCAAAAGTCATAGTACAATCCTTGTTATTAAGTGTTTCATCTAAATTATAACTCTTATCATCAATAGTAACCTTAATATTACTAGCCGCATTTACTAAATCACTGGTTATTATTCTTAGCTTTGTTCCATTAAAATTAAACTTAGCCTCACTATTTGATGAAATACTTCTATGTAAAGTGCTGTTATAATTACCACTTAATAAATAGTTATCAGGTGCCCAATCCCCTAAGTATTTAATTAGTTTACTACAATCATCGTATCTCTTCCAGCCTATTTCAGGATCTTTAAGCACATCTCCTTTTTTAGCACTATTTTCTGTAGAACCATCTAAATTTTCAGTTCCAATTTTTCCTTCATCACCTGCATTATGATTTGATGATCCATTATTTGTTATATTATGCCTGTTAATTTGATTTAGTTTTTTCTCAATTTGCGAAAATTCATTATCTTCGATATTTGTTCTACTAGCAGCAAAAGCCTCTGAAAAGCACCCAAAAATAATAACTAAAAATGCTACTAGCGCTACTTGCAATTTTTTTTTCATTTATTTTCCTCCTGCAATCGTGCACTAATTTAGATATCCGCAAAACTTTAAATAATAACTTACATAATTAATTATTAGTCTAGTATAACAAATCCTCTTATACAAGCTTATTTAAATAGATTTTGCAACTATACCTTATAAATTTAACAACTATTTTTAATTATGCTTATGCTTTTCAAAACGCTCTCTTAAAAAGCGCTTCCTATTAGGTGTTTTTTAATTGTATTCCAAAACTAAACCAACTCCAACTTCCTCTACGCTAGTAACTCTTGAAAGTTCTATTTTAGATTTTAAATCTGTACAATGTCCTGCATGGACCTTACCTATATTATTTTCTTTTATGTATTTACAAGTTTTTGTAGTAACCTGTATCAAACAAAATATTGCAGTCATCATCTTGAATAAAATAACTTACCCCAGGCTCTCCTAAAAAATATCTATCAATAATTGTATTGTTATCTACAAGAACTGTTAATTTCAATTTTATCTCCTCATCTCTATATTTATAGATAGACAAGTTGAAATTGCAAGTTCCAAGTTTGTCCTATTAAACTGGAATTTGAAAGAAAGAGTAGGGATAAATTTGGTATTGGTAATTTCAATCTTCCAGCTTGGTTATCTATATATTATTTCATATACATACTTTCTATAAAGCGTATTCCCGTTTTTGTTTTAAAGTATTTATCTTTGATTATTTCCACCTTTTCTTTTGCTATTGAATCCTCAAAAATATTTATAATAAAATCCGCTTCAATTAATATCTGATAATCTAAACCATCTATTTGGCTGTAAGTATGATGGTGTGCTATTAAATAACAAACTCTATCTACAAAAGCTTTATCTAAATTAAACTCCTTTAAAATATCCCTTGCTACATCTGGTCCTTCTATCTCCTGATAGTTTCCAGCAGATGAATTGTATTTTCTCTCACTTTCTTTAATTCCGATATCATGAAGCACAGCTGCAACCTCAAGTATTAAAAGCTTACTCTCTCCTATATCCTCAAGCTCACCTATGGTTTTAGCAAAACTATAAACCTTCATAGCATGGTTTATACGCCTTACATCTCCATCAAAATAAAGTACCATTTTATTTACAACATCACCTACAAGCTTCAAGCTAACCACTCCCTCAATTTATTTTATTAGGCTATGCTTTAAAGTAAATATTAATTATTTAAAGCATAGCCTTTTATTAAAATTTATACTCAATATATAAAAATTAACAGCAAGGTACACCCCCTGCCGTTATAATCATAACTTTCACTTATAGTTAAGAACCGATGCGATTTTAAAGTTAGTTTATCATATGCTTATATAATTTTCAACCAGAAAAGTCTATTATTATTAATTTTAATACTTTTTTAAAATCATAATACTACAATGTATTTATTTAACATGTTTATTGTTACTCTTTCTAAGTTGGGAGCAGCATTACCTCAAAAAGTAAGAGCCGCTACTCTTCCTGTTCAATTATACTATTCTCAACGTGCTACAGATGATGATTATGGCATTGGTCATGTTGAAGGATATATTGCAGTTCAAAATCTTGCATATGACAAAAAGTTAACTGTACACTATTCTTTAGATGGAGGTAAAACATGGACTGATGGTGCTTTCGGTCAATCATATGTTTACACACATAAGCTAAACACCGGAGCATATAATAGTGAAAAATACCTTTCATTCTATGTAGCTACCAAAAATCTTACTAACTAATATTAATAACTCAACCTACGTGAAAGTTCGTTATACTGAAGATAATTGGGAAACTTATAAAGAAACAGTTATCAGTTCTCCTGTAGGATCATATTCCTCAGATGAAGCTTCTCAATGGCTTGCAAATATTAAGGTCTCAAATTCTACAAAACAAGTTCAATTTGCTGTTCTTTATGAGGTAAATGGAACAGAATACTGGGACAATAATTTTGGTTCTAATTACGTTGTAAATTATTAAAATAACATAAAAAATATCCACATCCATATTAATAAGATGTGGATATTTTTTATTTAAATAATTCTTCTCCCATTCCGGCAAAAGCCTGAAACATTATAAATGCTCTCATGTCCATTTTAACGTCCTTTTTCAAAAGTTCTTTTATCTCTTCCTTGGAAAGAAGCATTACTTCTATATCCTCATCATCCTCCAAAAATTCTTTTGATAAGCTTCCCTTACAGGTGCAAAAAACCATTGCTGCTGATTCATCCGTCATTCCTGCTGATGCATAAACCTTGCCCTTTGTCTTTTCATGATTTATGGCTATAAGTTCAAGCCCTGTCTCTTCTTTAAGTTCCCTTGCTGCTGCAGCATCAAAACTTTCGTTGCCATCTATAAGCCCTGCTGGGAGTTCATAAACATAGTCATTTAAAGGAACCCTAAACTGCCTTATGCAAACTAACTTCTTACTATCCACATGAAATGCAGCAATTATTGCAGCATCGACTTTTTCTTCTTTACCTTCAAAATATTGAGCTTTGAGGGTTTCAAAATTTTTTCTAGAAGCCAACGCCCAATGCTTTAAATCTCCTAGTTTATTGTTATATTCAATATCATAAAGACTTAAAAATTTTGATTCTGCCATAGGAGTTAACTTCTTTATTTTATTTTCCTTCATCATTTATCACACTCACTTTTCATAAAAATATCCACATTCATACTATATATTTTAGCATAAATGTGGATAACTATTTAACTATGTTAATTATTTTTTATACTATACACAAGATTTATTTTGATATTTGTTCATTTTGTTGATTTAATACTTTATCATATATCTGAAAATTATCTAAGTCGAAGGTTCCTCCACCTAATGTAAAGTCTTCACTTTGTCCATTATTTGAATTCTGTGATTTTTCCGTTCCTACTGCTACTGGATTTACTAAATCATCTACATACATTTTTACTCCATTAGCCTCAAAATTTCCTGCATAAGTAATCACTATTGTATGCCATTTTCCATCTAAGTACTTTGTTGCATTTACATTTAAATTAATTCCATCGCCAATTGAAAGGTTTAATGAACTATATTCCAAACTTAAATTGATTGCATCCCTTGATGATATTATATTATTTGTTTTTAATCCACTACCCGATGGAAATCTAACATCAAATTTCATGCTTATATTTTTAGATGGAATATCACCATCACTAATTTCTATATTGCTATTATCACCACTAAATCTTCTAAATATTCTTCCATCTTCGTTTACTACATCTGTATTAGAAGCATCTGCATAGTCCATTATGTTAGTTGATTTACTTCCTGTATCAACTAATCTACTACCACCTAATGTAACATTATCATCATCAAATGTATACTCATGAATTGGTTTTATTGGATCTTGTGCATTTGTTACTGTAACT
>NZ_JBJIAA010000005.1:0-230269 GCF_045310695.1 Clostridium neuense | reverse complement strand
GAAAATTTTCTGCATAAGTAATCATTATTGTATGCCATTTTCCATCTAAGTACTTTGTTGCATCTACATTTAAGCTAGTTGCATTGTCAATTGAAAGATTTAATGAATTATATCCCAAACTCAAATTAATTCCATTCCTTGATGATATGATATTATTTGTTTTTATTCCACTACCCGATGGAAATCTAACATCAAATTTCATGCTTATATTTTTAGATGGAATATCCTCACTACTAATTTCTATATTGCTATTATCACCACTAAATCTTCTAAATATTCTTCCATCTTCATTTACTACATCTGTATTATAAGCATATGCATAGTCCATTATGTTAGTTGACTTACTCCCCGTATCAATAACACGTGAATCCTTTGCATTATCGTTATCAAAATTATATTCATGTATTGGTATAACATTTTCTGCTTTAGATGTGTTTACAACTTTTACTGCTTTAGTACTTAAAGTATTCCTACCCTTGCAACCTCCCCCTAATGTATCCTTTGCAAAAACACTTGATGCACTTCCAAAAACAACAACCATAAAAGCTATACATGTACTTTTTAACTTCTTATTCATAAGTCCCCTCCATTTTAGTATATTTTTTAACTTTTTACTTATAGTTTATCGTATGTAAATTTTTATATATTAGTGACAAAAAATATAAATATGTAAAACATTTGCAAAATAATTGTAAAAAAATGTTGTAGAGCTAAACAAAATAGCTTTACAACATTTTTTTCTTAAATTCACCTTATAAACTTATCTAATTCCTTCGCCAACTCGTCTGATACAGTAACTAATGGCAATCTAACCTCAGAAGATTTTATTAAGCCTTGTTTATAAAGACAATGCTTAACTGGTGCTGGATTAGGCTCCTTAAATAGCATTGGTATTATATCTACAACTTCCTTCCAAAGCTTAAGTGCTCCTTCATGGTCATTTTGTTTTGCTTTATTGTATATTTCTATATATTTATCTGTATTTATGTGTGCAGATGCCATAACTCCACCGTCCCCACCAAGCATTAGTGTGCTGTAGAAGAAAGCATCTTCTCCTGTGAGTATAGAGAAATTTTCATCAGAAGGCTTATGAAGTAAAAGATCTGTAGTTTGGCTAAAATCACCACAAGCATCCTTTATTCCAACTATATTTTTAAGCTCTGCTAACTTTCTAACTGTATCATTTTCAATATTTCTACCTGTTCTATACGGTATATTGTATAACACTATGTCCAAAGGAGTTGCTTCAGATATTGCTTTAAAATGTTCGTATATTCCTCTTTGATCTGGTCTATTATAATATGGACATACAGATAATATGCCCTTTATGTTGAATTTTTCAAATTTTTTAATGTCCTTTGTCATCTTGCCAGTATTATTTCCGCCAAAGCCAACATATATTGGAACATTTCCTTCATTACATTCAATTGTCTTGTTTAGCACAGCTTCATACTCATAATCTGTAAGGGTTGGAGTTTCACCTGTAGTTGCAAGCGGCATAATTCCTGCTATTTTCTTTGAAGTATAATATTTTATAAGTTTTCCATAAGACTCTAAATCAACCTCTCCATTTATAAAAGGAGTAACAACTGGTATTAACACACCTTGAATTTTCATTTATATACCCACCTTCCTCTTACCTGGGAAACAAAATATCATCAAAAAAATACAGCAGCAAAGGAACACCTTTACTGCTGTTATTAACGTAATATTTAACAACCTTGCACGTGTACCTTGTAGCTCTCCACTATACTTTAGTGACAGTTTCATGCATATTCTACATAAAACCAGAAAACATCCTTGCCAAAATGCTTTCTTCGGCTGCTATTCCTTTCTTTGTTTCTAAAACGCTTGCCAGCTAAAAACAAATACTCATAATTACAGCACCTCTACCCTAGGTAAGAATTCAATTATTTTATATTTATACATAGTTTATCACATATTTATTTATATTTCAACTTGGCAAGCTACTCCAAATTGCTGTGATTTTTTATTGCTTCCTTATTGTCAAGTTTATCTTTATAGCTAAGCTTTAAACAAAGTGCATCTAAAACTATATGAAGGCTTTGATCAAATAATGAACTTAAAATTTGTATGGATTTTACATTATTATCTGACTTTACAGCTCCAGGAACTATTAAAAAGCTCGATGAAACCTTTATAAGCGATGACGCTTTCTTACTGCTCACCCCTATTATAGATGCACCTTTATCTTTAGCTTTTTTCACTAGATTTAAGACCATTGAAGTTTCTCCAGAACCAGATATGGCAATTATCATATCATTTTCATTAATTGCTGGTGTTATTGTTTCTCCAACTACGTAAACTGTGTAACCTAAATGCATAAGGCGCATTGCAAAGCATTTTCCAACAAGTCCAGATCTTCCTTCACCATATACAAATATTCTTTTTTCCCTAGATATAAGCTGAACAATATTATCTATCTCTTTCTCATCAACATTTTTTACTACACTATTTACTTCCTTTAATATTTCGCTTAGCACTTCCATTAATCTCATCTCCCGGTTGATTATCTACAAAGCTTCTTTAAATTTTCTAGCAGCTAATTCTATATTATTTGATTTTGTTATAGCTGAACCAATAACTAAAATTTCTGGATTAATAGTTAATATATCTCCTAGCATTTCTTCCTTTACACTCCCGCCAAGTGCAATTCTTTTAATTCCTTTATAAACCGTGCTCTTTTTGTTAAAATTATCAATTAGATTTCCACTTTTATTATCTTTAGGTAAATGAATAAAAAATATAGCATCATCAAGCTTCTTTAATTCTTCTATCCTATCCTCATTAGTTTCCATTAAATCTATCATAATATCTTTATTATATTTTCTTGAAACCTCATAGCATATTTCTATAGTTCCTAGTGGTGCATTTCCCATAACAGTAGCAATATCCGCTCCTGCTTCAAATGCAGCTTTAAACTCATATTCACCTTCATCACAGGTTTTTATGTCCGCTAGTATTACTTTATCCTTAAAATTTTCTTTAATGAAGTTTACAGATTTTTTTCCGTAATCTTTAATAAGTGATGTTCCAACTTCTATTATATCAATATAAGCCTGTGCTTCTTTAGCAATACTTTTAGCATCCTCTAAGTTGATTCTATCTAAAGCTAATTGCAGCTTCATTTAGCCTCACCTCTTAAAAAGCTTTCAAGCTCCTCCTTCGTTGGGTAGCCATCATTATCCCCAGGTGACATTACTGCCATAGCTCCTATTGCATTTCCACGTTTAACAGCAGCCTTTATACTTAAGCCTTCAAGCATTCCACTTATAACTCCAACCGCAAATCCATCGCCAGCGCCCACTGTATCTACTACCTTTTCTACCTTAAAGCCAGAAACTGTGTGCATTTCTTCCTTAGATTTAACAAATGCACCCTTTGTTCCAAGCTTTACTATTACAGTTTTAGCTCCTTTATTTAGATAGAAATCTGCAATTTCCTCTGGCTTATCGCTGCCAGTTAATATTAAGCCTTCACTTATGCCAGGCATTACTATATCACTCTTAAAAGCTATGTCATTTATAGTCTTTATCATTTCTTCCTTGCTCTTCCAAAGCTGCAATCTTAAATTTGGATCAAAGGTAATTCTTATGTTGTTTTCTTTAGCAAGCTCTATTAGTTTGTATGAAGCCTTTCTGCTGCTTTCAGATAACGCTGGAAATATTCCTGTTAGATGAACGTGCTTAACACCATTTAAATCCAAACCCTTAAGATCTTCTATATCAAAGTTTGCAGCTGCAGAATTTCTCCTAAAGTAAAATATCTTAGGATCGCCATCACTCACCTTTGATTTTAGCTGAAATCCAGTAAAAAATTTATCGGTAGAGTTTATATATTTCGTTCCTATGTTTTCTTTATTTAAGCTTTCCTTAATAAACGTGCCAAATGGATCTTCTCCAAGTTTTGTTATATATTCAACGGAATGTCCTAATCTTGACACACCAACGCATACATTAACCTCAGCCCCTGCTAAAAACTTCTTAAAATGCTCTACATCTTTTATTTCTTTATCAACCTCTGCTTCACCTTCTGCCGCAAAAAGAGCTAAAGGCTCCCCAATTGTTATAACTTCGCTCATTTGTAGACTTCCTTTCCTTTATATAAGCTTAATATTGAAGTAACTTTTTAATGCCTTCTTTAACAACCGAATTATTTTCACATGGATATTCTAATCCAACATTAATATCTTTAGGCAATATATCTAGTATTCTTCTCCACTCTATGTTTCCTTCATCCAGCGGAAAAGCCTCATTTCCGCTGGAGGTTTTTTTCACATCCTTTAAATGCACATACCTTGTAAAATCCTTTAATGTCGCTGCATTTTCTAGTTCATTTTCATTTACCCATCGCCAATTTCCAGCATCATATACATATCCAATATTAATTTTTTCAGCCTTACAATCGGTTAAAAATTTAATTATATTAACCAGCGTTCCACTTTCATAAGTTTGGTCGTTTTCCACATTTACATTAATACCATAATTCATAAATGTCTCTAAGGCTTTTTTTAAATTGGAATTGAAATTTTTATAGTCTCCTATGCTGAACTTTACATTTTTACAATTCATTGTTCTTGCTTCTTCAAAGTATCCATTTAAACTCTCTTCATCTACTTTTCCATTTTTGAATATGGTATCTGGAATACTATAAAAAATATTAAGCTTCATTTTTTTAGCTAAGTTTCTATATAGTCCTAACTCTTCATTAAAGTTTTTTATATACTCTCTTCTAACCTCAATATTTCTTACATCCATATTAAAAACAAAGTTAAAGAATTTATCCTGTGTATAGCCTTTATCAAAATAATCTTTAAAAACCAAAGTATTTATAACTAATAAATTCCTATCCATAATACAACTAAAGCCCTTTCATATTTTGCTTTTAGGTAATGATCATCAATTGCTATACCCTTAGATGAAAGCCTACTTTAACGCATCAAATATCTTTTTAACCCTTACATCTATATCTGATAAATTATCTTCTGTTATATTTTTTGTAAAATATCCACCCAAGCCAACTGCTACTACTCCATTATCAAACCATTCTTTTATGTTCTTTTCACTTACTCCACCTGTAGGCATAAAATTCATAAATGGGAAAGGTCCTTTTAATTCTTTTATATATGAAGGTCCAAAAGCACTTCCTGGAAATAGTTTTATAATATCTGCTCCCATCTTATACGCTTTAAATGCTTCTGTTGGAGTTGCTACACCTTGTGAACAGCATATATCATTTTTTACACAAAAATCACATACTTCTTCAACTATACAAGGAGAAACTATAAAATCTGCTCCATAGCCTACTGCTTCCTTCGCTTCTTCTAATTTTAAAACTGTTCCTGCTCCTATTAAAGTATCTGGAAACTGCTCCTTAAGATTTTTAATTAGCTTTCCAGCATCTTTAACTGAATACGTAACCTCAATAGCTTTTATTCCATCACTAATTAATCTCTTTGAAATTTTTTCAGCCAAATCAAAATCTGCACACCTAATAACAGCAACAACGCTGCCTTTCATTTTTCCTTTAACTTCATTCTTATTCATTTTCATTCTTCCCTTCGCATTTAAAATGTATTTTTGTAAACCGGTTTCTAAAAACCGTAAACTATATGTATTGTACTTTTATACAAATTCTAATTTATAGATAAACAAGCTGTAAGCTTTAAATTACTAATACCAAATTTATCCCTATAAACTGAAATTTAATTCAGAGTACAACTGACAGAGTACAGTGAATGTGGATTTACCTTTCGCTTCTCTTAGATAAATCTTAGAACTTATTAGTAGTAGCTACGCTAAATATTATATTTTAAGCTATGCGCGAACATTAAGTTTTCGATTTTTCGTAGCGCTAACGGAGAAAAATCATCCTTCACTGTACTCTGTGCTCTAAACCACATCTTAGTTTTCCAGGATAAACTTGAAGATTGTAATTTTAACATTCCAAGTTGTCTATCTATAATAAGCTTCATTTAGTATTTACAATTTTTAAGCTGCAAATCTTATATATTGGGTATAGTCGAGCCTCTTATCTCTAATTTAGAATTAAGCTGCTTATGTATTATATCTTTGGAAATCTCATTCTCAATTTTATCAACAAGCAATTTTGCTGCTTCAAAGCCCATTTCATAAGACGGCTGCGAAATAGTTGTAATTCCAGGCGGTATAAGTGATGCCCAACCCCAGTTGTCATATCCGCAAATCCCTAAATCCTTTGGAATATTTAAATTCAACTTATTTACTGCTGCAAGAGTATCTAATAATATCACACCATTTACAGCAAATACTGCCTTCCTGCCAGTGTAATTATTTAAAAACTTGCATAAATTAATTTCTAAATTTCCACCTTTACCATAATCGACTCTGCATACACTAAAATTAGCTTTACCTAGCCTTTTACTGCAAACATCTAAAAAAGCTCTTTCTCTTTCTTTTCTAGGCATTACGTTTTCATCTTTCTCTGTAAAAAAACATAAACTATCAAAACCAGCATCTATCAAGTAATTTATTGTTTCCGTAGTGCTGTCATAATTATTGCTAGTAACAGAATCTATTTTTTCTTCACTTAAAGTTCTGTCTACCATCACTATAGGAATATCTTTATTTTTAATATCAAGTAATAGTTCTTCATTATAACCTGTGCTATTTACTATAAGACCTTCTACTCGCTGATCTAAGAGAGATTTAATGTATTCCTCCTCCTCAGCTTTATCATTATCTGAATTGACGATAACCATATTATAGCCTCTTGTTTTGCACTCATCACCAATTCCCTTAATTAATATTGAAGAAAAAGGATTGGTTAAATCAGCTATAACAACACCTATTAATTTACTTTTATTTGATTTTAAACTTCTAGCTATATTATTGGGTCTATAATTTAACTTTTCAATTGCTTTGCTTATTCTTTCTCTAGTATTTTCAGACATATATTCAAATTTTCCATTTAGATATCTTGATATTGTCGCTTTAGAGACTCCTGCCATTTTTGCTACATCATCTATTACAACCTTTTTATCTCTGTCCATTTTAACCTTCCTTTAGTAACCGGTTTCTAAATATATATTACACCTTTAAATAAAGCTTTGCAATATTTTATTTAATATTTTACCATAACCCTTAGTAAGCTTGCCATATCACTTTCAGGATTGTCTGTTTTATTTACATATGTTAAAAAGCCTTACATTATTTAATTATAAAGCCGTAATAAAAGGCGACTGTAGCATTAAAAAATTATTCAACCGTATATTATGTTAAAGCTTAACTGATTACAAAGATTCATTCCTAAAATTCCGTAGGTACGAAGGAATTTTCTCCTTGAACTGCCCTTAAAAGAGAAGTAGCAGTGCTGAAGGAACAGTTTAAAAAAATCGCAAAATACTTAGATATTTCAATCTGTTTGAACATCTTCTCAGCGAGTAAACATGCACGAGGTTTGGGCTTTGCCCATTATCCTTCTATACCTTAAGCAAGCACTCGCTTAGAATCGCCACTTAGATTTATAGAATTTTTTTAATGCGACGAAGCATTGTTACTTGGCATTATTTTTATTTTACACCTGTGCTGCCAAATCCTCCACGATCAGCATTACCAAAGGATTCAACCTCTTTAAACTCTATTTCTGGCATAACTTCCATTATCCTAAATTGTCCTATTTTATCTCCTTGCCTTACCCACGTACCGTTTTGTTCTACTCCATCTAAAACTTCTTTATTCTTACCTTGAAGACAATACACTGGCATGTGCCACTGATCATTATCTCCTATATATGTATCATCAACTACACCTACTGAGTTCGTTTGAATTATTCCCCAGGTTTTAAAGGTTGAGCTTCTAGGAGCTAAATGAGCTTCCCACCCCTGAGGCAGTTCCAATGCAAAGCCAAGTGGAATCATTGCTCTTTCTCCTACCTTAACAAATACATCCTTATTTGCATACACATCAATCCAGTTACCTTTTTTTATTTTTTTTAATCTAGTCGCACCTTCAAAATATTTAACTCTAATTATCATGTTTGATCCTTCCCCTTATAATTCTTAGCATATTGGTTTTATTATACACTAATGATTAAGAAAACTCTATAAAGTAGACTCTTGTAAAAGAATTACAACTATAAAAATAATGCAATATAAATTCGAAAGTATTTACATTACATTATTTTTATAAAGCTAATTTTATATGAGCTCAATGAAAAACTCAAACACCATACTTTGTCCTTAAGCCAAATTCCACATGCATATAGTTAGTTTCACTATATTATGTTCATATGTGTAAAATAGTTTTTTTTATCTAAAATAACCTTGTAGCCGTCCTTTAAAACCTTAAGCGTGCCTTCATCTAGAGGTTTAGAAATCCATAATGGTGAAGTTATCCCAAACTCCACTTCCATGCCATCTTCATACCATGCCCTTATAGAAGTTACCCTGCCATAGTTTTCTTTTTCAACCTTTATTAATTTTCCAAAATCATTTACAAACTCCGCATCTTCAATTAACAATTTAGGTGTAGTACTAATTATGGTTAAATCGACATCGGAATCTTCCTTTTCCTCTCCTCTTGCATATGAACCAACTAATACAACTGCATTTATCATGTCATTTTCTTCTGCATATTTTTTAACCTTGTCCAAAAAATTCCAAACCGTCATAATTAAATCTCTCCTTCACCTGTCATGCTTATATAATTCTATTTTATTACTGAAAAAACATTTTTGCACTATAATAAAGTACCTTTTACTAAAATGTAACAAACTAAGCTTCTGCATTTATTTTATACTTTTTATCCAAATAGATTTAATGCCACCTTAAAGCACATCCACACTTGATAAACTTCTAAATAAGTATAAAGCTTAAAGTTCATATTTACGTAGCTACCAACGAATAATAGGATAAGTATGAAACTTCAAGGATTGGATTATGTGGCAAGCAAGTGTAGTTAGAATAGACAGCCTTCTTTATGAATATTCTAATTTAGAAAAGGGTTTCAAAAAGCTTTATAATTAGCCACAATATAATATATGATATTTCAAAGATAATATATCACTATTTTAAGTTATATATTCACTAAAACTTATACAAAAATGCAATTGGACTAGAATTTATCTCAAACTAATTTCCATATACTTATCTTCCACCTCATAGTAGTTACAATAAATCAATTCATTATTTTATTGATTTTAATTCTTTTACAAAATTGACACAACAATAACTAAACTTAGATACATATCACTTGTATAATATAAATTGTTGGTTACAAATTTTTGTTGTACTTAATAAACTACATAGTACCTAAACCCTGTTATGTAAGCTTATGCCCGAGCTTACAAGTAGAATAACAAAGTATCTTTCATCTACAAGATAAATTGTTATTCTACTTTTTTATTTATATAATTTACTAAGACAACAGATCCTTAACCTAATAAAATTACATTTCTTTGATGTTCTTTGAATATTCCCAATAAATTAGTTCGCTGTCTCTTCTTATTTCTTTCATTCCAAGCCTATCTAAAATTCTGGCAGATGGAATATTATTAATCAAACAATCTGCCTTTACTACCTTAACAGCTTCATGCGCAATAGCAAAATCCATAATTGCCCTTGCAGCTTCAAAACCAAAGCCTTTTCTTCTCTCATTCTCTACTAAACCATATCCAATTTCCACTTCACCATTTTCATCTGGCATACCGTGAAACCCTATATCACCAATTATTTCTTTACTATCTTTTCTTTCAATCATCCAGGTTTCAAAGCCACTCGGTTCATTTTCCTTCAAACTCTTCACTATTATAGGCAAAATATCATTAGTATCATTTGTGGGCCAAGCCTTGTTTGTCTTCATTCCAAGCTTTAGTATTTCACTATTGTCATTTTTCATAAGTGCCTCTGCTATTTGCAGTGTTATTGGCATTAATATCAATCTGTCCGTAACTATATTTTTTAATTTCATTTACACACTCTCCCAACTTATTAGATAATAAAGAAGCTAGATCATTTAAATAATGTACTATAAAGATTTACGCCAAAATTCTGTAGGTACGGAGGAATTTTTTCCCTTGCACTACTGTGAGAGTGAAGTAACAATGCTGAAGGAACGATTTAAAAAAATCCTAATAAATCTTAGTTCAAAAATCACATGGGCTAAACGCCCAAACCCTCATCGGTTTATGCGACGAAGCATTGTTACTTCACTAAATTCTTAACCATGATTAAACATGGATTTTCTTTACCCCATATTTCTTTTATTTCTTCTAATGGATAAAATCCAACCTTTTTATAAAACTTTCTTGTTTCATTGTAATTTTTATCTGGATGTGATTCTCCCAAAGTTTTTACCATGAGAAACTTTACTTTACTTTGAATCAACTGTTTCTCCGCTGCCTTTAACAAGCTTTTTCCAATTCCATTGCCGTGATATTCTTTAAGTATACCTACGATATAAATTTCTGAAGTATATTCGTTATTTGTTTTTATACTTATAAATCCAATAAGCTTATTTAAATCATATGCAGCATAAAAATCAGTGGTTTTTGATCCATCAACATATTCAATTAATGACTCTTCAATGCCAAACCATTCTGGAAGTCGTCTTAATATATGTTCTGTTATTCTTGACTTCTCAGATTTATCTAACACCTTAGATATTTTAATTTCTGTATTTATCATCTATTCATTCCTCTCTTCAACATGGATAAACAGCATGAAAAGATAAATCATCCTTAACTGTCAATTGTCCTCTGTCCACTGTCAACTGATTAAAGCATCCAAAATATTATTTGCAAAGTTTTAACATCAGCTATTTTAAACTTTCAGGTTGTCTATCTACAATATGATACGTATCATAGGGTCCTTCCATTACATATCCAAGCTTTTCTGCCAAATGAACAGAAATAAGATTTGCTGCATCCCAACTAGGATAAATTCCTCTATCAAGGCAATCTAAAATCAGCCCAGCCGCTGCAACGGTTGCTAGTCCCTGTCTCCTGTACCCTGGATGTGTGTCAATCTCAATTTCAATTCCATTATCATAAATACTATATGACGATGCACCACATACAACCTTGCCTTCATGTAAAATACAGAAGCCTATACCTCTATTTAAATAATCATCTATAGAATTAAATTGAGCCGTAAAATCTTCAGAAACCTCGTGAAAAGACTTATCATATGCTATAGCTTTATCTACTTTTCTTAATTCATATCCTTCAGGCAAGGTAGAAAGAAAACTTTTTATGTGATCATAATTTAAATACTTAATATCCTTTTTAAAAGCATATCGCTGAAATTTATCTGCATGCCCTTTATGAATCTCTTCTATAGAACTTTTCCATCCAACCGTACTTGCAACTACAAAGCAATCTTCTGGAAGATTATTAAGTAATTCCCCAGCAGCCTTCGCTTTCTCATCTCCAGCAAAAAACACAAACACGCCAACTATAATCTCTGCCGCTGTAGGTTTTTCAATATTATCAACATAAGCTTTCCCCATATATCCCTGCAAGCATGAAAGTATCATAGTATCATTTATACCTTTAAATATAGGAAATAACTTCTTTTTAACATCACTATTTGCTTCATAAATCATCTATACTCCACCTTACTTATAAATAAATTGCTTGGAATTTGAAGAAGAGTAGAGAGTAAGGAGTAGAGAGTAGAATGAATGTGGATTTGCCTTTCGCTTCTCTCAGGTAAATCTTAGAACTTAATAGTGTCAGCTCCGCTGAACACTATATTTTAAGCGCCTTGGGCGCAATAAGTTTTAGATTTTTCGAAGCATAGCATAGAAAAATCATCCTTCACTCTACTCTCTGCTCTCTACTCTCTACTCTTTCTTTCAACTTCCAGTTTAACAGTATACATTTGGTATTACCGATTTCAACATTCAATGTTGTTTATCCATATCAGCTCCATCTAAAATGTTGTTGTCCTAGCGCTTCATTTTTTATTTGACTGTAAAACTTAGTTCTTTGAAGTGCACTTACATATTCCTCATAGGTTCTAAAATCATCAGCTCTTACAAAAGGATTTACTATAAATCTATTAAATTTTACTCTCAAGTTTTTGGACTTAAATATACTTTTCCTTTTTTGAACACTATATTTCCTACTCAATTCTATACTTTTTAAAACTTTATCTAATTTATCAAGTTCTCTCTCATTATCTATCTTAATAACTATTCCATCATATTTTATTGTCATAATATAAAACCTCACTTTACTTTGCATCATCCGGATTTACATAGATGTGTCATCTTAACGAAAAATCATCCTTAAAATCCGGCTGAATGAATTATTTATTTTTCCGCTTATGAATCATCGATTCTGTCTTTTTGTTTTGAAACTTTCCTCCATCAATCTTGGTTAACGCTCGTAATTTTATACTCATTTTTTAATCAATCCTTTCTTTAGTGCACATTTCACAATTAATGTTGATCTTCTCCGCAAGCGGAAGAAAATCATACTTCACTGTGAACTGTAAATTGATTTTACACTACCTTTGAACTCTCTTCCTCTTTCTCCTGTAAAAGCTGGTTAGTGTACAATCTGTAGTAATATCCTTTGTTTCTAAGAAGTTCTGCATGGGTTCCACTTTCCTCAATTTTGCCTTTTCTTAAAACTATAATCTTATCTGCTGAAACTATAGTTGAAAGTCTGTGAGCAACCACAAAGCTTGTTCTGTCTGAAAGAACCTTTTCTATAGCATTTTGAATTACTCTTTCTGTTTCAGTATCTATTGAAGATGTAGCTTCATCCAAAACAAATATGGCTGGGTTTCCTACGATGGCCCTTGCAAAAGAAATCAACTGCTTTTGTCCCGTTGAAAGATTGCCTCCGTTTTCACCAACATCTGTGTTATAGCCATTTTCGGTTTCCATTATAAACTGATGTGCATCTACAAGCTTTGCCGCCCTTATGATTTCTTCATCCGTTGCATCAAGCTTTCCATATCTTATGTTATCTTTAATAGTTCCAGAAAAAAGATGTGGACTTTGAAGCACATATCCTAAATTGGATTGAAGCCACAAAAGTGAACGCTCTCTATAGTCTTTTCCATCGATTAAAATTTCACCACTTGTAGGCTCATAAAATCTACATAAGAGATTTACAATGGTGCTTTTACCAGAACCAGTTTCTCCAACTAAGGCTATGGTTTGACCGCTTTTAACCTTTAAATTAAAGTTTTCAAATACCTTTTCTCCATTTTTATAGGAAAAATAAAGATTTTTAAACTCGATATCACCTTTAATTTCTTCCCAATTTTCTTTTTTAGCATTAAATAAATCTCCATACTTTTCGATTACTTCTTGCTTATCCCATATGTCTGGCTCTGTTTCAACAAGTGATATTATTCTTTCTGCTGATGCCTGCGCCTGCTGAATTTCTGCTATAGTTCCGGCAAGCTGACTTACAGGATCGAAAAATTGTATTGTATATGATATAAACATTACGAAAACACCATAAGAAAGTCCGCCTATCATAACCTTATTTCCACCAAACCATATTGCAAAACCCGTTCCTATACTTCCAAGTGATATTACAATAGGTAAAAACAAGGATGAAAATATGGCTGCTCTTATTGATGAATACCTCATTTTATCTGCATCGTACTTAAATTCATTCAAATTTTCCTCTTCACGAACCAAAGTTTTAGTAGTTTTAGCACCTGCTACTTCTTCACTAAAATCCGTCGTAAGCTGAGAATTTAACTTTCTAACATGTCTATACGATTTTAATATCTTCTTTTGAAAGAATATACCGATTATAAACAGCGGTGGAACTACGCTCATGCTTATAAGTGTTAATTTAACGTTATAGAAAAGCATTATTGCTATGAAAAAAATCATTGTTGCAACAGACCAAACCATATCTATCATTCCCCAGGATATTAGTTCACTTAATCTTGCAACATCTGATGTCATTCTCGCCATGAGCCAACCTGATGAGGAAGTATCATAATAAGAAAAGGATAATTCTTGAAGCCTCTTAAATCCTAATTTTCTTATGTGATAAGCCAAAAAATTTTCTATTTTACCTGCCTGCCTTATAAATATCTTTACGTTTATAGCCTGAAAAATTACAATTGCAAAATATAGTACTGCAAAACCAAAAAGCTTATCTGTTGTATTTTTCACTACAAAATTATCTATAGCATAGCTAGTCAAAAGCGGCATTGCGGAATCAACTCCTGCAACTATAGCCATAAGAAGAACTAGCAATAATAATCCTTTTTTAAAATCAACCAAATATTTAAATAACCTTCTCCATATGCCAAGGTTTAATTTCTGAGTAACCTTTTCTTCTTCTATTCTTGCCACTAGTATCACCCCCTAATTTTAAACTAAGCAAGTTTTTCTTCGTTCTCTTCTTCCTTTGAATTTTGTATCTGCCATATTCTTTTGTACACTCCATCCTTCTGTATAAGCTCTTCATGTTTTCCTATAGCTTCTATTTCTCCGTGGTTCAAAACTACAATTTTATCTGCATCCATAACCGTTGAAATTCTGTGGGATATTATAAAGGTTGTAACTTCTTTACTTCTCTTTTCAAGTTCACCTCTTATTATCTTATCCGTTTCTGCATCAACAGCACTTAAGGAATCATCAAATATAAGAATAGGCATTTTCTTTATTAGCGTCCTTGCAATAGCAACTCTTTGCCTTTGTCCTCCTGAAAGTGTAACACCTTTTTCACCAACGATTGTGTCATAACCATTTTCAAAGGACTTTATAACATCATGCACCGCTGCCATTGATGTAGCTCTCACAATTTCATTATCACTGGCATCAAGCTTCGCCATTTTTATATTATCTTTAATTGTTCTTGAATAGAGAAAAGGCTCTTGAAGCACGATACCTATTTTGCTTCTTATCCATTTTCTTGATATATCCTTAAGCTCTATTCCATCTATCTTTATTGACCCATTTTTGTAATCATAAAGCCTAAGCAAAAGATGGATTAATGAAGATTTTCCCGATCCTGTAGGTCCTATGATTGCAACGGTTTCTCCTTTTTTTACTTTAAAGCTTATATTATTTAAAACAGATGAACCCTCTTCGTACTCAAAACTAACATTTTCAAAAGAAAGCTCTCCTTTAATTTCTGGCCTTAAACCTTCTCCAAATTCCTTTTCTTCCTCTTCCTCAAGTATATGGCTTACCCTTTTAAGTGAAACTGTCATCTTTCCCATGTCAGAAAGAATTCTTCCAAGCTGTCTTACAGGCCATATAAGCCTTGATACGTAGGTGTTAAAGGCAACAAGCATTCCAAGAGTTAATTGTCCATGTACTGTAAAGTAAATACCTGAAACTAGAACAATTCCTATCTGAACAGTACATAAAACGTCTGAAGATGCCCAAAAGGTTGATAATAACTTGGCTAAGTTAAAGCTTAAATCCCTGTACTTTTTGTTTTCTTTTTCAAATTTCTCAATTTCATATTCTTCTCTTCCAAAAGCCTTTACAACCCTAACTCCCGTAAGGTTTTGTTCAAGCATAGAAGTTAAAACTCCCTCCTGCTCATCGGCAATTTGAAAGGTATGGCTAACCTTGCGAAAAAATATGAAGGAAAATACAAATACGATAGGCACTGTTATGACTGATATAAATGTCATTTTTACATTCATTGAAAGCATCATGACAACTGCAAATAGAACCATAAATATTGCTCTTCCTATTTCCACCATTTGATTCGCAAAAAATCTTCTTATAGTTTCAACATCGGAAGTACATCTTTGTATTAAATCACCTGACTCAACAGCAACATGATACTTATAAGGCAAGTTCTGTATGTGATTGTAAAGCCTAACTCTAATGCTTCTTGCCATGTTCTCAGAGGCTTCAGCCGAAAGCTTTCCCTTCAAAAACAAGAACACACCTCTTAAGCTAGTTAAACAAACTAAGCATATAGCACATATCCATAAGTTTTTAGATAAAACACTTCTTCCACCCAGCCATTCCACAAAATTTACTACAGCAGCGTTTTCGTTTATTGGCTTATTCCCTATTATTGAATCTATGGTAATTTTAATAACTAAAGGTTCCAGCATAGATATAAAAGTTGCCACCCCTATTGCAAGTATTGCTAAAACGTATAATAGCCTATTCCCTTTTGTTAAATCTAAAAGTTTTTTCATTTAAATATTCCCCCTCATACTCAAAATTTTCAGTATTGCTACGCATAATGTGTAGAATCAAAGCTCCTTATCTTTCTAAAAATTTGTTTTTTACTCATTTTTAACACTCCTTTTTCTATTTTCCACAATCATATGATTGTTTTATCAGCCTTATGGCGATAAATTTATATTATAGATAAATCTCTATAAGCAAATTATATATAATGTAATATGACATCCTTATGTCATGTTTAAAGGACATAAAAAAACCATAGGATATAGATCCTACGGTTTTCAAACATAATATTGAATTTGAGTCAAACTTTTCCTCAAACAACATATAAAAAAACCATAGGCATACAACCTATGGTTTAACTTTCACAAAATCACTAATGTGTAAATTAAATTAACTCACCAAGGTCGTATATTTTTACATAATTATCCAATAATGTAGCTAAGCCATTTCCTACAAAGTTAGCTGTGCCAGCTGTTGCAATCATTATAAACTTATTCATTATTTGCGACCTCCTTTTCATTAATTTAAACTTACAATTTTCATTATACGCCTGCAATTATGATATTGCAATAAAAAATGTTAATTTTTATTATTTTTCCATAATTCACTCTAATTACTTTTAAACTGAAAATTTCACATTATGCAGTTCCTCTTATTATTAACTTAGATTTAAAGTTTATTTTTTTCTCCTTAACTTCTCCATTAATTATCTGTATAAGTAATTTAAAAGCTTCCTTCCCCATATCATAAATAGGCTGCTTTATGGTAGTAAGCTCCGGTTCTATATATTCACAAAAAGATATGTCATCATAACCTATAACTGATATATCTCCTGGAACTTTAAGTTTCTTTCTCTTTAGAACCTTTATTCCTCCAAATGCCATAACATCACTGCAATATATAATAGCATCTACTTTACTATTAAGTTTAAGTAATTTTTCTGTTGAATTTACTCCTCCTTCTATAGAGTAATTACCTTCACATACTAAATTTTCATTATATATTTCAAGTTTTTCTGCTACCTCTTTATACGCATCAAGCCTCAATTTAGATGTTTCAAGGGTCATAGGACCTGTTATAAGAGCTACATTTCTTCTACCTTTTTCATACAGGTAATTTACTGCCTCATGTATTCCTTCTCTATTTGAACAAAATACTCCACTGTACTCATCATATGGTTCTACATATCTATCTACTAAGACAACCGGAATACCATTATCTCTAAGAATTTCAAGACTTTTTTTACTGTTTCCTCCAGAAATAAAAATGCTTCCTGATACCAGTTTACTTACTAAAAGTTTAGAATACTTTTCCTCTTTAAAAGAATTACTATCAGAATTACATAACATAACATTATAATTCATCTTTCCCGCTGTATCTTCAATAGCTCTAGCTATCTCTGAGAAGAAAGGATTCACTATGTCCGGAAGAATCAATCCTATAGTTTCCGTTTTATTTGTACTTAAACTTCTAGCGATACCATTGGGAATATAATTTAATTCCTGTGAAATTTTCAGTATATTTTCTCTCGTTTCTTTACTAACATTAATTGGTTTATTATTTAGAACTAATGATACCGTTGCCTTTGATACACCAGCTTTTTGCGCTATATCTGATATCGTTATTTTTTTCATTCAATATCACATCCTGCTTAGAGTCTTTACTATTAATATTCTATCTTTGAAATAGCACAATGTCTATAGGCACAAATGCTTTAATACTCTTGCCATTTATTACTTTAATAGCGCTATCAACTGCTGTTTTACCTTCAACTACTGGCTGCTGTGCAATAGTTGCAGTCATATCACCGGACTTTACTGCTTGTTTTCCATCAAGTGTTCCGTCAAAACCTATAACAACTGCATGCTTATTAGCTGCTTTTATAGCCTTTACCGCTCCTAACGCCATTTCATCATTTTGGGCAAATACGGCATCAAAATCAGGTTTAGATTGTATTACATTTTCCATAACTGATAGCCCCTTCTGCCTATCAAAATTAGCTGATTGACTTGAAACAACTTTAACTTTTGAATTTTTATCAACAACATTGTGAAATCCCTTACCTCTATCTCTTGTTGCTGATGCTCCCGGTGTCCCTTGAAGTTCTACTACTTTTATAGTACTTTTATTTTTCAGCTTACTTAGTATAAAATTAGCTGCATCCTCTCCACCTTTAACATTATCTGATGCTATAAAACTTGTTATCTTGCCACCATTAGCCTGCCTATCAACTGTTAAAATAGGGATATTATTTTTATTAACTACCTTAATTGTGTTTGAAACAGCATCACTATCAGTTGGATTTATAATTATTGCAGAAGCTCCTGATTGTACCAAGTCTTCAACATTTGATCTTTCTTTTCCCGGATCATCCTGCGAATTAAGTACTACTAAATCATAGCCCATTTTCTTTGCTTCCTTTTCTGCTCCTTCTTTCATTGAAACAAAGAATGGATTATCTAAAGTTGATATAACCATACCTATCTTCTTTTTATCATTTTGTGCACCACAACCTGATAATAGTCCAACTACCATAGCTGAAGCAACCATAATGACTAATAACTTTTTCCTCATATTTGCACCTCCAAATTTATATTATAATTGCAAATTTACTTTGACTTTTTATCCGCAAGAACCGCTAAAAGTATTACCGCACCTTTAACTATTTGTTGATAAAATGGAGATACATTCATTAGATTTAATCCATTATTTAAAACTCCAATTATAAGAGCACCAATTATAGTTCCTATTACACTTCCTTCTCCACCTGCAAGGCTTGTACCACCTATTACAACAGAAGCTATTGCATCAAGTTCAAAGCCAGTACCTGCATTAGGCGAAGCTGAACCTATTCTGCTTGTTGCTATAATTCCACTTAAACCAGCAGCGGCACCGCAAACAACATATGCAGCAGTTTTAATTTTATTTGTATTTATACCCGAAAGTCTTGCAGAATCCTCATTTCCACCTAATGCATATAAATATCTTCCAAATCTAGTCTTAGTTAAGAAATAGTAGGCTATAACTAAAACTAATATAGTTATTATTACTGGAAGAGGTATTATTCCTATCATTTTATTACCTATAGAATTATAAGAATCCGGAAGTGATGATATTGGATTTCCATTTGTATAAACATAAGTTACGCCTCTAAAAATAGTCATAACTGCAAGTGTTGCTACAAAAGCTTGTATCTTTCCTTTAGATATAACAACACCATTTATAATACCTACAAAAATACCAATTATTATTGGAAGTACTATTGCTAAAACTATGCTTCCTGTAGATTTTATAGTTACAGCGGAAACCGCACCACAAATTGCAAGTATCGAACCAACAGAAAGATCAATTCCACCTGTTAATATAACAAAAGTCATACCAATAGCTATGATAGCGTTTACAGCTACTTGATTTAAAACATTAGTTATATTTGCTAAAGTTAAAAACCTCGGAGTTATTATTGATATTAAAATGCAAAGTACAATAAGTGCTAATATGGATTTATTTTTTAATAATTTACTTTTCAAACTTGTATTCATAATTCTTCACTCCTTTAATTATTAAGACCTACAGCCAGTTTCATAATTGATTCTTGGTTTGCAGCTTCTCTTTTTAATTCTCCAGATAAATGCCCTTCATTCATAACTATTATCCTATCACTTATTCCTAAAATTTCTGAAAGATCTGACGAAATCATTATTACTGCTTTACCCATTGACTTTAATTCATTTAACAACTCGTATATCTCTTTTTTCGCCCCTACATCTATTCCTCTCGTTGGTTCATCTATTATAAATACCTTAGGTGATAATAAAAGCCATTTCGCAATAATAACCTTCTGCTGATTACCACCACTTAAATTTTTAATTATCTGCTTTTCACTTGGAGTTTTTATAGAAAGCTTTTTTATGTAATCTTCTACATCCTTTAGCTCAGCTGACTTATTAATGCTCTTAAAAGAATTTTCATAGCTTTTAATATTTGCAATTGTCATGTTTTCTGCAACTGATAATCCAAGTATTAGGCCTTCTTTTTTTCTATCCTCCGGCAGATAGCATATTCCGCTTTTTATTGCATCTTTAATAGAATTTATATTTACCTTATTACCCTCTACAAATATCTCTCCACTGCTTTTTTTATATTCACCAAATATAGTCTTTGCAAGTTCAGTTCTACCGGAGCCCATAAGCCCCGATACTCCTAATATCTCTCCTGCCATTACCTTAAAGGATACATTTTCTATTTTTCCCTTGCAGCTTAAGTTTTTGACTTCCAAAACAGTATTTCCTTCACTTACCTTCTTATATGGAAATTGATCTTCTATTTTTCTGCCAACCATCATAGTTATGAGCTTATCATTATCCACATCCTTAATGCTGCATTCTCCTACAAACTTTCCATCTCTCAGAACTGTGATTCTGTCACATATTTCAAATATTTCTTCCATCCTATGAGAAATATATATAATAGCAAAATTTCTTGATTTTAGATTATTTATAACTTCAAAAAGCTTTCTTGTCTCTACATCAGTTAATGCTGTAGTTGGCTCGTCCATTATTATTACACTAGTATTTTTAGTCAATGCCTTTGCAATTTCAACCATCTGCATTTCTCCAACACTTATGTCCTTAACTAAAACATTAGGATCTATTTTACAGCCTACTTGATCTAAAAATGCCTTTGCTCTTTCGGCTTCAAGCTTTTTATCAATAGCTCTCGTTCCTTTATTAACCTTTTCATTGCCAAGAAATATATTTTCTGCAACAGTTAAATTTGGAAGTACACTTAGTTCCTGATGAATAATTGTTATTCCTAATTTTTCAGATTCTTTTATGCCATTTATATTTACTTCTTTTCCCGATATTTCTATTTTCCCTGTGTCCTTTGTATAGACACCACTCAGTATTTTCATTAAAGTGGACTTGCCAGCTCCGTTTTCACCTAGCAAGGCCATTACTTCTCCAGGATAAACTGTTAAATTTACATCTTCCAAAGCTTTTACACCTGGAAATGACTTTGATATACCTGTCATTTTTAATAACGGCTTTTTTTCCTCCATTTTTATCACTCCTTAAAAAAACACTCCAGATTTTAATATTATATTAGAGAATGGAGTTTGCTCTCCTGTTCTAATAACTGCTCTGCAATCTTTAAGTCTACTTTTAAGTTCTTCATGAGATATAAAATTAATTTTCACATCACCAACAGCTTCCAAAATCTTATCATAAACTTCTTTGCTTTCTTCTACTGTTTCCTTAGCTATAAAAACTTCTTCAATTTGAAGCTCTATTAAAACAGCTTTAAGTGTTTCAATAAAACCCGGCACATTTTTTATAAGTGCTAAATCTATTCTTCTTGTTTCATCTGGAATAGGAAGTCCACAATCTCCTATTGCAATAGTATCTGTATGTCCCATTTTTGATATAACTTCTGATATATCACTATTAAGTATTCCAATCTTTTTCACAATCAATCTTCCTCTCTAAAGATAAACCACCTTGAAACTTGAAATTTGTTTGTACCAAAATGCCGTCTTCTGGGCATCTTGGTGCACATAAATTTCAATAGCTGAAGCGGTTTATACATATTTATAAATTTCATTTACTTCCTTCAAATATGGAATAGATGGCTGTGCCCCTTTTCTTTGAACTGCTATAGAAGACACCTTGCTTCCAAATTTAACAGCTTCCTTTAGGTTTTCAAAAGAAATCTTTTCCGAACTTATTTTTGATACTACTGCACCTAAAAAGCTATCACCTGCAGCTGTAGTATCAACAGCTTTAACTTTATATGCTGGTATAAGTTCTGCATTTTCTTTTGTAACAATTACCGCTCCATTTTCTCCAAGAGTTGTTATCACAGCTTTAACACCCTTATCTAAAAAGAATTTTGAAGCTTCTTTAGCACTATCTATGTCTTTAACCTCTACCCCTGTAAGCTTATATGCCTCTGTTTCATTAGGTACTATAATATCTGTATTTTCTATAAGTTCATCACTTAAATCCTTAGCCGGAGACGGGTTAAGTACTGTCATTTTATTATACTTTTTAGCTATTTTAAAAGCTTCACAAGCTGCATCCATTGGTGTTTCTAATTGGGTAGCTAAAACGTCGCTATTTTTAATTGCATCCTGTGCCTGTATTATCTCAGCTTTTGATATATTCATATTTGAGCCTGGTACAACAATTATTGAATTATTGCCTTCTTTATTTACAGTTATAATTGCCATTCCTGTTGACTCATTATCATCTTTTAAAACATATTTTGTATTTATATTGTCCCCTTCAAGTCCCTTTAGTAAAGCATCCCCGTTTTCATCTCTTCCTATCTTTGCTATCATATATACTTCCGCGCCACTTCTTTTTGCCGCTATTGCTTGATTTGCTCCTTTTCCACCTGGAATCTTTTTTACATTACTACACAGTATAGTTTCTCCAACCTTTGGCATAGAATCCACTGCCACTACTATATCCATGTTCATACTTCCAAAAAAACAAACTTTATTCATTTTCTCACCTCTATTAATATTTTTAATTAGTAAAACGGTTTACTTCTCTTATAATTTAATAATAATTTATTCATGCTACTTTTACAACTGCTATTGTAAACGTTATATTGCTGTAGTAAACCGTTTTAGTCATTTAATGCTAACTTCTAGCAAGAATACTCTTTCAATCTCAATATTTTAGTTTTCCTTATAAAATCCTTATAAATACATAGTAAATTACATCATGAACAAAGAAAGGATGATTGCAATGTCAAATTATATTTTAGAAACAAAAAATCTTCAAAAACAATTTAAAAATCAATTAGCAGTAAGTAATGCTTCTCTTTCAATAGAAAAAAATTCTGTTTATGGTCTTTTAGGTCCAAATGGTGCCGGAAAATCTACCACTTTAAAAATGATTACTGGAATGCTTAGACCTACTTCCGGTGAAATTATTTTTGACAACCACTCCTGGAATAGAAAAGATCTTTTAAACATTGGAGCACTAATCGAAGCACCACCGTTATATGAAAATCTTACAGCAAGAGAAAACTTAAAAGTTCGTACTACACTGTTTGGACTCCCAGATTCCCGTATTGATGAAGTACTTGAAATTGTTGATTTAACTAACACTGGTAAAAAACGCTCTGGTCAATTTTCAATGGGGATGAAGCAGCGTCTTGGCATAGCCATTGCCCTTGTTAATCATCCAAAACTATTAATTTTAGATGAACCTACTAATGGACTTGACCCAATGGGCATTGAGGATCTTCGTAAATTAATTCGTTCTTTTCCAGAGCAGGGTATTACAGTTATACTATCAAGCCACTATTTGTCTGAAGTAAAACAAATTGCAGATCATATTGGAATAATTGCAAACGGAGTTTTAGGTTATCAGGATAAAATTTCAAAAGATCAGGATCTTGAAAAACTATTTAGGCAAGTTGTAAATGAAAATAGAAAGGTTGGTTAGTACTATGCTTAGTTGTATAATATCCGAACACATGAAATTTAAAAGAACATTTATAAAGAAATTAACCATCATTGCACCAATCATCTTAGTTTTATTTTGTGCAGCAGTAAATCAAGGTCAGTATATTGAAAGTGGAAGCTTTGGCTACTTTTATACAATAATATTTCCTGCTATTTTACCACTTATGTGCAGCGGCGTTATTAATAAAGACTTAAAAAAATCAAAATACAGGAACATTCTTTGCCTTCCTTTTGATCCAGCCAATTTGTGGACTTCCAAGCTTATTGTGTGCATGTGGTTTTCATTTTTATCCTGTATTATTTTTCTTATAACTGCTGCTATTGGTGGAGCCATATTTGGAACACAATTTTCATTTTTAACAGGTATTAAAGCAATATTTCTTATTTTTATTACAACCTTATGGCAAATACCCTTAAGCCTTTTCTTAACAGATAGATTTGGAATGATTACAGCCTTTCTACTTAATTTTATAGCTACAACAGTAGGTGTGGTTTTAGCTGTTAGTCCATCAATTTGGCTTGCTTTTCCATATGCAATTACAAGTAGATTAATGTGTCCAGTAATAAATGTACTTCCAAATTCACTACCCGTTCCAGTGGGTAGCCCATTAAAAGACAGCAGTGTATTAGTTCCAGGATTTATTGTATCCATTGCACTTTTTATAATTATCTCCGCTCTAACTGCATTATGGTTCAAGAAAAGGGAGGCAAAATAAATGGAATTTCTTTATAATTCTATTAAATCAGACTTCGAAAAAGTAAAAGGACAGCCACTATTAATAATGCATATTGTTATTCCTATCTTAGCAGTTATAGTATTTACGGTGTACTATTCACATACCCATTGGAAACCAACTTCCAAGGTTAGCGGATTTTTTCAAATGGCAGCACTTATATTTCCTGCCTTAATTGGAGTTGTTTCTGCTATGACCACAGACCAAGAATTTTCTGCCGGCAAATTTCAACAAATGCTTGCATCTCCTATGAGAACTGTAACATTTTTAAGTAAACTTCTTATAATCCTTTTGCTAGGCCTTAGTGCTATGCTAATTCTTGTATGCGGCTTTAGTGCATCACTTACTTATATTTTACATGAGAATCCCTTTGGCTTTTTATATTATATATGTGCTGCCTTTATCCTATTTTTTTCTAGTGTCTTTATTTATGTTTTACACCTTATTATAGGTTTAAAATTTGGAGGCACTGCATCTATTGGCTTAGGCATCTTTGAAACTCTTTTATCTGCCTTATTCAATACAGGTTTAGGTGATGGCAAGTGGATATTTGCTCCCTGCACCTGGGGAATGAGGTTCATTATGAATTTCCATAAATTCATGATCAAGGATAAAGACTTTTTGCAGAATATTTCAGAACTTCATTTAGGTATTATCTTATGTGTTGTAGGTACTATAGCTATTATTACACTTACCTGCCTTTGGTTTTCTAAATGGGAAGGACAACAAAGCCAGTGATAAGTTTTAAGTATTATAATGTTGTATAAAAGCTTAAATGCTATAATTAAAACAACAACAAAATAAGTATCAGTAGCCAATGGCAAGCGATAAGTATTAAGTTGCATTTGATTTTCTTCCACTCACCCGCATACTCGTTCATTCCAAAAATCTCTCAACTTATCCTCCATTTTGCCTCAGGAAAATGAAATAATTCTAAGTTGAGAAGTTTTTCGGAACTAAGTGGAGAAAAACTCACCTTTACTTGTCACTTATCACTTACCACTTGTCACTGTCTTTAAGTGGGGTGTTTATATGGCAAAAATATTAGCCGTAGATGATGACAAAGCAGTTTTAGTACTAATAAAAAATATACTTAAAAAAGACAATCATATTGTCACTATTATTTCTGATCCAAATAAGGTTTTAAGGGAGCAGTTAGGTGAATTTGACCTAATTTTACTTGATATTATGATGAGCGAAATGGATGGCTTTACTTTATGCAAAAACATCCGCAATAAAGTTGATTGTCCAATACTATTTCTCACAGCAAAATCCATGGAAAATGACATTATGTATGGACTTGGAATAGGTGCTGATGACTACATTTTAAAACCATTTGGAGCAGGAGAACTGAGAGCAAGAATTAATGCTCATTTAAGACGAGAAAAGCGTGAAAAGCGTACCACACTTTGCCTCGGTGATACTAACTTTAATTTATCTGGCAAAGAAATATCAATTAATAGCAATAAGCTCTCCTTAACCAAAAGTGAATACGAAATTTGTGAATTTCTTGCCCGTAATAGAGGACAGGTTTTTTCAAAGGAAAGAATATATGAAGCTGTGTTTGGGTTTGATGGTGAAAGTGAGCCCTCAGCAATTGTAGAACATATCAAAAATATAAGAGCTAAATTTTCAAAATTCAAAAATTGTCCTATAGAAACTGTTTGGGGGATTGGCTACAAATGGGCATAAAAAAACAGGTTAAATTACGTACAATATTTATTAAATATTTATTTGCATTTTGTATAAGTACTCTTTTTGTTATAATCTTAGCTATAACAGCAACCTTAACTTTGCCAAATTTATTCGGTACAATTCCCAATAAGGGGCTACTGCCTGCTAATTATGCTCAAAATGAACTAATGAAAGCAAAGGATAAAATTGTAGCAAGTAAAAAGGTAACTCCTAATTTAATTCCTGACTTATGTAAATATGCAGTATACACAAAAAACGGGAAAATGATTTCAGGAAATTTAAGTTCTAGAACTGCTAAAAAAGCCTGGGTACTTTCTCAAAATACTGATGACAGTAGCGATTTATTCTATCACTATCTAAAAATAAACCGAAAAGATGAAGTTTGCATTGTACAGTACTCATTTTATGTACAATTTGCCTCTTCAACTTTGCGTAAATTTTTACCAATTCCAGTAGTACTACTTATCA
This sequence comes from Clostridium neuense, assembly GCF_045310695.1. Classification (NCBI taxonomy): domain Bacteria; kingdom Bacillati; phylum Bacillota; class Clostridia; order Eubacteriales; family Clostridiaceae; genus Clostridium; species Clostridium neuense. Next base: position 203,744 of record NZ_JBJIAA010000005.1, on the reverse strand, counting down.
TTTTATTTTGCTTTGGATTTATTTTAGAAACCATTATATTAACTAGAAGTTTTAGTAAAAAAATAATTCAAAAAATGAGTGGACTGCAAACTGCAGTTGATAAAATACAAAATCAAGATTTAGATTTTTCTATGGAACCCAGTGGAATACTCGAAGTAGATAATATACTTTCCTCAATAGATAAAATGAAAGAAGCCTTAAAAGCATCCATGAAAAAACAGTGGAACTTGGAGGAAGCTCGAAAAGCACAAATTTCTGCACTTGCTCATGATATAAAAACACCATTAACTATTGTAAAAGGCAATGCAGAACTACTTACCGAAACAGAGGAAAATGATGATCAAAAAGAATATACAAACTATATTATAGAAAGCAGTCATGATATGGAAAGGTATATTAAAGCATTAATTGAAATTTCAAAAGCTGAAACAGGCTACAGCATACATAAAGAAAACATTGATACTAAAAAGTACTTAGATGAACTTTTGAGTCATATAAAAGCTTTAACGTCTATAAAGAAATTGAAGCTTCAATTTAACGCTTATAATCTACCAAAAAGCTTTAGCGTTGATTGCAATTTACTTCAAAGAGCAATCCTAAATGTAGTATCAAACGCCGTTGATTATTCAAAAGAAAACAGCTCGATTGCTTTTTCTGTAGAAGGAACTACAAAACATATCAATTTTGTAATTTGTGATAGTGGAAGTGGCTTTTCAAAAGAAGCTCTTAATAAGGCAAAGCAGCAATTTTATATGGGAGACTCCAGTAGAGGTAGCAAGTTTCATTATGGAATGGGACTCTATATTGCAAATTCAATTGTAAAACAGCACGGAGGAAAAATGGAGCTCTCTAATTCAGATATTACTAAGGGAGCAGAAATAAGGATTTGCATTCCAATAGAAAAATAATTTTTTAATCCACTTAGTCTCCTATAAAACCAGCTCTTGGATATATTGAATATGAAAATCCCAATTTAGATGATTTTTTATAAGCTTAATACTTTGTCGACATTTTTCTAAATTCTCCAATTATCATGAATATGCTCATTACGCATATGATTCCATCTGTTAATGCTGGAGCTATAAATACACCATGTATACCAAGGCCATTTATTTTTGGCATTATAAATCACCTCTCTGCATAGTTAATGCTATATAATGGTATAATTTACTTAAAAAGCTTATAGATATAAAAGATATCAAAATAAATTTTTAGGGGTAATAAATTTGATTCAATTATGTATAATATTAATTATTGTTTTAATCAGAATAATAGCTGCTCATAGTATTTCTTATGGAGTAGTATACAAAACCAAACCATTCTCTAATAATATTTTTTCTAATTACAGCTGTAAAGCTAATCTTAAATAAACATCAAACAAGAATGGATTTCTTAAAAGCTCTTCTGCAATAACAACAAAGTTAATATATTCAGGTGAGCTAAAAACACATCTTTCAACTGCAATAAATCTAAAACATCCGTATTGTTCTGGATTGAAAGACAAGGAAGTATCTGTTCCAATTTTTACTTATTTAATTCACCACGAGAAGTTTGGATATTTCTTAGTTGATTCGGGTTGTGATTCTTCATACATAAATAATCCTTATGAGAGAATGAAAGTATCATTAATTAGTAGGTTTGTTCCAAAAATAATTTTAAAACCTGAAGATGCAATTGATATATTTGGTGATCATAGTTTTTGGGCAATATCTACTCCAGGGCATACAAAAGGGCATACTTCTTATTTTGTCAATATAAAAGAACATCCAATTCTTATAGCTGGTGATGCATGCTGTATCAGTTTAAGCATGGCGAAAGGTGTTGGTCCTTCAGGTTCAGATGTGACACTTGGGCAAAAATCATTTGAAAGAATTATGCAGTTTCTTAAAGATAATCCTGAGGTAAAGGTATGGATGGGACACGAATTTCCCAAATAATGTTCCTCTCCAGTTATAAATTTTTATTTAATTAAGTTCTCATTTTTTAAATTTTTCAAAGAAACAAGAAAGCATTTCTGCAAGATATTCCATATACTTTTCCTGCTTTTTAGAATCCTCTATAGAGGAAACAACTATAGCATTTCTACTGGTGGTTTCAACTATCAATTGTGCAATAACTTCTGAATCTTCACCTGAAAAATAATTCTCAATTTCTTTAATTATTTCTTCATCACGTCTTTTTATCAATTTTTTTATTTCAGGATAATCATCCATAATCCTGTCTCTCTCCATAAAAATTTTTATTTTTGATCTTATTTTTAATAATCCATCGTATAGATAGCTATAAATTTTTGTTTTTAAATCACCATCTTCGTCAAACAACCTTTTTAATAATTCTATAATTTTACTACTGTCATCATCATATCCTAGATTTAAACATTCGTAATAGATTTTACTTTTATCTTTAAAGTAATTATAAAATATTCCAATAGAAACCCCAGCTTCTTTTGCAATGTCTTTAGAAGTTGTATCATAAAATCCTTTTTTATTGAAAAGCTCTTCTGCCGCTGTAATTAACTTTTTTCTAGTTTCAAGTGCTCTTCTTTGTTTAGGTTTTTCATCATAATTTTTTTCCATAGAACCACCTTTTATATAAAAATTAATATTTAATAAGTTAATTATAAAGCTAAAAAAAATTAAGGTCAATAAATTTTGAACCGAAGTTCAATTTTGTATTGACAATAATTATTTGTGTATATATAATAAAAACTGAACTTTGGTTCAATTTTAAAAATATGTTGGAGGCTATTATGGACAATAAAAAAGATTACTTGGGTCTTGTAGGATTATTATTGGTTGGTTTCATAGGAAACCTAGATATTTCAGTAGTTAACATTGCTTTGCCATCTATAGAGAAATACTTTAATTCAGATTTAAACACTGTAATGTGGATAACATTAATATTTGCTCTAGTAAGTACAAGTACTTTAATTCCAATATGCAAATTGGGAGATATGTTTGGAAGAAAAAAAGTTCTCCTTATATGCTTAACTATTTTTTCAATAGCTTCAGTACTTTGTGCTGTTTCTAATTCTTTAAATATTTTAATATTAGGACGTGGACTTCAAGCCTTGGGTGCTTCTGCTCTGATGACTATTTCTATTCCACTCGCTTTAGATATTTTTCCAAAAGAAAAAAGGAATTTTATTGCAGGTATATGGGGAGCTATTTGTGCCTTAGCCATAGCAATAGGTCCATCTTTGGGAGGATATATTGTTCAATGCTCCAGTTGGAGATATATTTTCTTTATTAATATACCTATTTGCCTTATAAGTTTTATATTAATTTTTAGTTTTATAAAAGAAAGTTTTAACCAAAATAACAATAAAAGCATTGATTTTATTGGAACAATTATTTTAGCTGCTGCTCTCTCAACTCTTACCTATTCACTTACTGAAGGAAACACCTATGGTTTCACCTCTAAAAAAATACTTACTTTATTGATAACAAGTGCCATATGTTTTATTGCCTTTACACTTTTAGAAAAAGCAATTTCTAATCCTATAATAGATTTTTCATTGTTTAAAATAAGAAGTTTCTTTATTTCGTCTTGCACTATAGGTTTTATAACGATTATAAGCGTAATTTTTTCTAATTTTATTAATTTCTTTTTTAATGGAATATCAAATTATACCTCTTCAGAAAGTGGTAATATAATTTTCTTCTATGCTTTAGGCCTTATGCTTTCCTCAATTATTGCTGGAAAGTTAACTACAAAATTTAAAATATCCGCCGTGTCATTATTTTCCATAATCATATGTATAATTTCAATATTTTTAATAATACATATTGCTCCTAACACAACTAAAACAACTTTTATAATAATATTGTTTATTGCAGGTCTAGGTTCAGGTGCCCCTAGCAGTCAATTAGTGGCTTCTGCACTTTCTGATGTTCCAAATGAGAAATCCGGATTAGCCTCTGGTTTAACTAATTTAATAGCAAAATTATTTTTCATCGTGCTAACTGCTATTATGACTTGCAGTTTAACATATAAAGAAAATATTGCATTTAACAACACTAAGAAATATTTAATTAGCAATGTATCCTCTTCTCAAGTTTTAGATAAAAAAACAAAAGATATTATTGAAAGCAATTTAACTTCCCTAAATAAAAATAATTTTAGCTTAATACAAAAGAACATTACCTTAAAACTAAAAAAAGATGCCCAAACTATTATAAAGAATAGTTCAAGCATCAAAACAAGAGAAGCGCTTCTGAAAAAGGCAGCCCATATAAACAATTATTTAACTAAAACAATGAAAGCTACTAAAGTAGAAAGTATGAAATATTATTCTAATGCTTTTACAACTACCTTTAAGTTAAGCTTTATATTCCTTGGAATATCAATTTTATTCTGTCCTTTTGTAAATCCTAATCGTAAAAAAACTGAAGCATAAAATACAATGTGTTGGGATTGTCGTACTAAAAATTAGTGCAGCATTCTAAGCTTATGATTGAAATTTTCCTTTTTCAATATATAGTCCAACTATCCATAAAACTACAAGTACATAGTTTTCTAATGCTCCTACTAAACTCATATATTTTACGGGATTATTTAAATAAGCAATTAAATGATTTATATCAAATCCAATGCCTCCAATAATTAAAAATAGGATTGTACGCAAAAAATCTCGAATAGAATATCTATTCGAGATTTGAAATATACACTAATTAAATTGCGTTAATTTAGATAGCTGTAATATTTTCTGCTTGAGGTCCTTTTTGTCCTTGAGCAACATCAAAAGAAACCTTTTGACCTTCTTCAAGTGACTTATAACCTTCTGATTTTATTTGAGAAAAATGTGCAAAAACATCTTTTCCATCTTCTCCTGTAATAAATCCAAAACCTTTTTCTGAATTAAACCATTTTACTGTACCAGTCATATAACTGTACCTCCGAAATTTTATTATTCTTAAACTCATCGTACTAATTCACTAATAAAATTTCGATATCATCATACTATACGAAGAAAGTACTAACTGAAATATATTTTGTGGAACTATTAACTATCAATTTAAGTTATCCTAATAATAACACTCTTTTTTAGATAAAGCAAATTATTTCTTAATTTAAATTATCACGTTTATATATGGTTTCTATACTTAATTTTAACTCCTACAAGGGATTTTTCCATTCATATAACCAAGAAGCTTTAAAACTAATTACCATCTTAAATTAAGTATCGCTTTCATTTGACTTTTCAAACTATTAGTTCTCTAAAACATTTCTTAGTTTTATGTCTAACCTTTTTTATTTAGGAACGTGTCACACTATGGTAAAGTTCTCCGTAAACAATCCTAAATCTAATCGCTAATTCTATTTAAAAAGCTTTCTCCATTATCCACTTTCTCCGTACCTAAAATTTCTGCCACAGTCTGCCCTATATCTGCAAAAGTTTTTCTCGTGCCTAAATTTACATTACTCTTAATATCTTTTCCATACGCTATAAATGGTACATACTCCCTCGTATGATCTGTTCCATGCGCCGTAGGATCACAGCCATGATCAGCAGTGATAAATAAAACATCATTATCATTCATAGTGTTCATTATTTCTGGAAGCCTTGTATCAAAGTCTTCAAGTCCTTTTCCGTAGGCTTTAACATCTCTTCTATGTCCCCACTTCATATCAAAATCAACGAGATTAGTGTATATTAAGCCCTTTTTATTGGTTTTCATATAATCTATAGTCTTATCTACACCATCCATATTATCCTTAGTATGAACTGCTTCTGTAACGCCTTTTCCTTCAAATATATCTTCTATTTTGCCCACTGCCATTACATTGTTTCCAGATTTTTTTATTTTATCAAGCACTGTATCGTAAGGAGGTTCAAGTGAAAAATCCCTTCTATTTGGTGTCCTCGTAAATGCACCTTTCTTCTCTCCTACAAAAGGTCTTGCTATAACTCTTGCGACAGCATGCTTTCCTGTTAATATTTTTCTTGCTTTTCTGCATATATCATAAAGCTCTTCTGGCATCACAACAGCTTCATTAGCAGCTATCTGAAAAACACTGTCTCCAGAAGTGTATACTATAAGTTTTCCTGTTTTTATGTGTTCCTCTCCAAGTTCATCTAAAATAACTGTTCCAGAGGCCGGTTTATTCCCTATGATTTTTCTACCAACTGCTTTTTCAAAAGCATCTACTACTTCAGCCGGAAAACCATTTGGATATGTTGGAAAAGGAGTTCTTGAAATTATTCCTGCCATCTCCCAGTGACCTGTAGTGGTATCCTTTCCTACTGAAGCCTCTGCAAACCTCCCATATGAACCAAGAGGTTCGCTGCATTTTTCTATACCTTCCATGGTATCTATATCTCCAAGACCAAGCTTAACTAAATTAGGTATATTTATTCCTCCAAGGCTTTTAGAAATGTGTCCAAGTGTATTTGAGCCTTCATCTCCATACTTATCCGCATCATACATTTCTCCCATTCCCACACTATCAAGTACAATCCATATAACTCTATTTATCATAATGTCACTCAACCTCTTTCCATATACAAATATATCCCCATTATATCATTTTTCCATGAATTTCTGAATATCATCAAAAACATGCGCATTGTAATCATCATGAACAGTGACCTTACATATATCATAAAGCTTTTCAAGCTGCTTTACTATTTGTTCTAATTTATCATCATTTTTTACGAGCAAGTACATGCAACTTTCTTCTCCAGTACCTATTCTTGAACATAAAATTCCTTCAAGATTAAAGGCACGCCTTGCAAAAAGTCCCGTTATATGTGACATTACTCCCGGATGATTTACTACTACAAGTTCTATTATTACATTTTCAACACTATTCATGCATATTACCTCCCAACATTGTGCTATTGCTTCCTCCCGGTGGCACCATAGGCAGTACATTTTCAAAGGGATATATAGGAGCATTTATAAGGCATGGTCCTTGTTTTGCGAAGGCCTCACTTAAAACCTTATCATCATTTAAATTGTAGCCTTTAACACCAAAGCCGCTTGCTATTGCTGCAAAATCATGTCCCATAGGAAAATCACTTGCAATGTAGTTTTTATCATAAAAAAGCTCCTGCTGCTGTCTTACAAGACCTAAATGAGAATTATTCATAACAACTATAGTTACATTGAGGTTAAGCTCTGCAAGGGTGGACAATTCCTGAACATTCATTAAAAATGATCCATCACCGCTTATGCATACAACCTTTTTATTTGGATTAGCAAGTGCTGCTCCAATAGCTGCCGGAAGGCCAAAGCCCATAGTTCCAAGCCCACCCGATGTTAGAAAAGTTCTTGGCTTTCTAAATTTATAATACTGAGCTACCCACATTTGATGCTGCCCCACATCTGTCGTTATTATGGTGTCTTCATCAAGTAGATTATTTATAGCTTCCACTAAGTTTATAGGATGAGCTAAGCTTTTGTCCTTGTGTGGCCTATAAATTGGGTACTTCTCTTTAAGGTCATTTATGCGATTAACCCAATTTAACCTTTCATCTTCTTTTACTCTAGGTATGAGTTCTCTTAAAACCTCATTTATATTTCCTGCAATAGAATAGTCGCTTTTTCTAAGCTTATCTATTTCTGCCGGATCAATATCAACATGAACAAATGCTGCATTAGGACAAAATTTATCTATATTTCCTGTTGATCTATCATCGAATCTTATTCCAAATCCTAAAATAAGATCTGCTTCTTCCATTATTAAATTTGTATGCGCAGCTCCATGCATACCAAACATGCCTAAGTATAACGGATTTTCGGCATCCAAGGTTCCAAGTCCCATTAAGGTTGCTGCAACTGGTATATTGTTCTTATTGGAAATTTCCTTCACTAAATCTTCAGAGTTAGAATTTATTATTCCTCCTCCTATGCACATTACAGGTTTTTTAGCATTGTTAATCATTTTGGCTACCTTTTCAATTTCTGAACCCTTCAGACTGCTTTCCTTTGAATAATTGTTTAAATGTTCTGAAATTTCAAATTCTATTTCTTCCATTTGTACATCCTTAGGTATATCTACCACTACAGGTCCTGGCCTTCCCTCCTTAGCTATTTTAAAAGCTTCTGGTATAACTTTCTTTAACTCCTTTGCTGACCTCACAAGAAAATTATGCTTTGTTATTGGAAGCGTAAGTCCATAAGTATCCACTTCTTGAAAAGCATCTGTCCCAATGTCCTTATACGGAACCTGGCCTGTTATTGCAACAATAGGTATTGAGTCAAGCTTAGCATCTGCAATAGCTGTAATAAGATTTGTAACTCCTGGTCCTGAAGTTGCAAAGCAAACCGCTGCCTCTCCTGTTGTTCTTGCAATACCATGACATATAAAACCAGCCCCCTGCTCATGTCTTGCTAAAATGTGTTTTATGCTGTTCTTATGAAGTTCATTGTATATTGGCAAATTAGATCCGCCTGGAATTCCCGCTACAAGTTTCACACCCTCTCTTTCAAGAAGTCTTATTGTAATTTCAGCCCCACTACATTTCATTAACAACACCCCTTATATAATTTATATTAATATACTATCTTTAAGCTTTTTACTAGCTAAAAATTATTTTTCTCCAATTAACCCTTTTTCAGAGTAGAGAGTAAAGAGTAGAGTGAATGTTAATTTTCTGCTGCCGCCATTTCAAAATAAGCCCTGTTATATTCGTTTAGCAAAGCTGAACATCATTCTATTCTTTTATATAATATAGATTTATCTGACGAAAGGAAGATAAATCATCCTTCACTCTACACTCTACTCTATTATTTTAAAATTGCCTGTAAATACTTCATTCCTGCCCTCTAAGCATTCCCTGTAATTTCTCATATAGATAAAAAAAGCTTCATCCTAAAACAAAGGACGAAGTGTAAATTCGCGGTACCACCTAAATTCGTGTCTAAACACGCTCTCAATATAATACAGGCGCAAAGCCGATATTACTTTCCTTTTAACGGTGGAACTCCGTTGAAGTCTACTTACCACTAAGGCGTTCGGTTCAAAGCTCAAAGACTACCTTCCATGCATTCCTCATAGGAAATTTACACCCACATTCCTTCTCTTTATTTCAGAAATACACATACTCCTTCTTATCAAAGCTTTTAAATATTGAAATTATATTAACAAATATAGTTTAAAGCGTCAAGCAAGAAAATATACATTTGCTTTTTTTAAGCATAATACTATGAAATTTATTAAACTTATAAAAACAGCTTTTATTTTTTCCAAATCATGTTTTTAACTTCTATTGCATAAACTCAGGAAATTTTTTCCTCTTATAGCCTTTTTTGCGAAAAAATTTTCGCAAAATTTCATAAATGTTCCATATAATGAAGCTATATACCTTGATTTTTTTTATTTTTCCTATAAAATTTAAAATATAATAAATTTTAGAGGTGAAAAATATGAACTCAATAGGAATCGTAAGGAAAGTTGACGAATTAGGAAGAATAGTAATTCCAAAGGAAACTAGATCTCAATTAGCTATAAGCGAAGGTGACTCATTAGAAATCTTTATTGATGAGGAAGAAAACCATATCATCTTGAGAAAATACTCACCAGGCTGCACATTTTGCAATTCATTAAGTGATATCACATACTTCAAAGGCATACGTGTTTGTAAGGAATGTTTAGACAAGCTAGATTCATTACAAGAATAATCTATAATAAATTATTTACTTAAAAAGAGGTTAACAATTTAAATTGTAACCTCTTCTATTCTTATATCATTGCTTTTTCGAGAAAAATCTAAGTAATTATCTTCCACCTTAACAATAGGACTTAAAATATCATAGGGTGGTATGTACACTATTTTACCCTTTTCTCCATTACTTAGCAGCACATTGCTTCCTATATAGTATAAAGAAATATTACTTAAAAATACATTTAATACTTCAACATCGTAAAGTGAAAGACCCTCCGTTAAAAACATATTAAAGGCTCTAAATGGTGTAACCTTCCTTTTATATACTCTATTAGAAGTCATAGCATCATAAGTATCAGCTATGGCTATAACTTTTGCATATAAACTTATTCTATTCTCTGGCAAATTATATGGATATCCAGAACCATCCGTTCTCTCATGGTGAAGAAGTATTGCCTTTTTCGTATCCTCACTGATTTCCTGTGCTTCTTTTACTATATCATAACCATAAAGAGGATGCTTTTTCATTTCTTCAAACTCTTCATATGTAAGTTTAGCCGGCTTATTTAATATTTTATTGTCCACTTTCATTTTTCCTATATCATGAAGTATTCCAGCTTGAATAAGCTCCTTCATTTGCTCCTCAGACATTTTCATCCATCTTCCAATAAGCATTGAATAAAAAGCTACATTAACACTATGAACAAAGGTGTATTCATCTGTACTTTGCAAGTCCAACATATATTTCATAATGCAGTCCGTATCAAAAGCCTTATCATATATCCTATTTGTAATTGCTATAACTCTATTGCAATTAATTCCGCTCCCTGTAAATATATCAAAAATTAACTTTTGCGTAGATATAATAATATCCTCATATTCCTTCTTAAAATTAAGATATTTTATGTCTTTATTATAGTCCTCTTCATCACACTTACATATGCATACCTTAAAAATTCCGAACTCCCGAAGTCTTTTCTTTATATACTCATTTATAATTGTATTTTTGCTTACTATCTTGATACCATTATAGTTAAATATATCTTCCCCAAGCACGTCCCCAGTTTTGCACTTCGATATATTAACAATATTTTTTGCCATCACATCATACCTCCAATACTAAATGAAGTATATATATAATACACTTTATCTGAAATCTTCAATATTTTAACCTTCTGTTATATATCAGTAATTATAAATATATTGTAACATATCATGTCTAAAAAACAATTATTTTATATATTTATAAGAGTTTCACTTCACATTCAATTATAACTTATAAGCTAGTACAGGTTTAATAAACCAATATTACCTCAAAATATATCTAAAGTGGCTCTTTTTTTATTTATAAATTTATGTCACAATATATGTTGAGGTGTAAATATGATTTTTGATTTAAAGTTAAATGATAAGACTTCCAAAAAGTTGCAAATTGAAGATTATATAAAGAAACTGATTAATGAAGGGCTTCTTCAAAGCGGTGAAAAACTACCTTCAACAAGAGAAATGGGATTAATGTTAAAGGTGAGCAGAAACACCATAATAAAGGTATATGAAACTCTCTGTGATGAAGGTTTTATATCCACAACAAAGGGTAAGGGAACCTTTATATCTGGTAAAAAAATCCGTTCTAATACAGGTCAGCATCTTAAATGGGGGTCAATCATTAATGATTACACTAAAAAAGCAGAAAATTTAGACATAATAAAGCACGAAATGAGAAGTAAAAAAGGAATGATTTCCTTTGACAGCATTTCACCAGACAAGAATTTATTTGATTTAGAGGAATTTAAAAGAGATTTCTTAAACATACTTTCTCTTGAAGGAAATAACATATTAAATTACGGCTATGCAAAGGGATATAAACCTTTAATTGATTGTCTAAAAAAATATATGTCTGACAAGGGAATTGATTTTGAAAATAAAGATATACTTATAACCAACGGATTCACAGAAGGTTTTGATATTGTTTTATCCTCCATTACAGAACCTGGTGATAAAATAATTTGTGAAAATCCTACTCATAACACAGCAATAAAGCTTATGAAGCTCCACGATTTAAATATCACTGGCATAGCTATGGAGGAGGATGGAATAAATGCTTTTGAACTTGAAAAAGAATTAAAAGAAGGAAGACCACCTAAAGCCGCTTATTTAATACCATCCTATCACAATCCGACAGGCATAGTTATGTCTTCACAAAAACGTTTATCTGTGCTTAAATTATTAAATAATTATAAGGTTCCAATAATTGAGGATGGTTTTAACGAAGAACTAAGATACTCAAACTCAACTATAACTCCAATAGCAGCGTTAAATGGAAGAGGAAATAGTGTTATATATATAGGGAGCTTTTCAAAAATACTTTTTCCCGGAATGCGAATTGGATGGATAGCCGCGGACAAGGAGCTTATATCCTATCTCGAAAGCATAAAAAGGAGCCGAAACATTCATACCTCCTTTTTAGATCAGGCAATACTATATGAATACCTTATGGTAGGTAACTTCGATAAATATGTTAAAAAAGCAAAAAAGTATTACAAAGAAAAATATGAACTTGCAATAAAATATGCTAATTTATATATACCCTATACGAAACTATCTGGTGAGGGTGGACTTCATATTTTTATAGAGGTCAAAGGTGTAAACTCACGAAAGGTAATGAAAGAATGCTACAAAAAAGGAGTAATCTTTACCCCTGGTGATATATTTTTTACTAATAATAGCGGCGAAGATACCTTTAGACTTAGTTTTTCAAGAGTAAGCAAAGAAGAAATAGAACGTGGTTTTAAGATAATTGGAGATACTATTAAAGAATCTTTAAGGAGGATTTAAATTGAACTTTTCAAATAGAATTTTAGATATGGATTATTCACCAATAAGAAAGCTTGCTCCTTACGCAAAGGAAGCAGAAAATAAAGGTGTAAAGGTATACCATTTAAACATAGGACAGCCTGATGTCAAAACACCAGATACATTTTTTCAAGGTGTTACTGACTTTAAAGAAGAAATAATAAAATACTCAGATTCTCAAGGTATAGATAAACTTATAGAAAGTTTTATACAATCACTTGCAGATTCTAACATATATTTTGATAAAGACGAGCTTATGATAACTCACGGTGGAAGTGAAGCAATTCAGTTTGCAATTATGGCTACCTGCGACCCTGGCGATGAGGTTATATCTCCTGAGCCATTTTACTCAAACTACAGTAGTTTTGCAAAAGTAGCTGGAGCACATATAGTTCCTGTTGAAACAAAAATAGAAAACGATTTTCATCTTCCATCTAAAGAAGAAATTGAAGCTAAAATAACAGATAGAACAAGATGTATACTTATATCAAATCCTTGCAACCCAACTGGAACAGTTTATTCCTATGAAGAACTTAAAATGCTTGGAGAAATTGCAAAAGAGCACGACTTATTTATAATATCAGATGAAGTGTACAGACAATTTATCTTTGATAACGTTCCATATAACTCCTGTATGCATTTAACTGATATACTTGATAGAATCATACTTGTAGACAGTATTTCAAAACACTATAGTGCTTGTGGTGCCAGAATAGGTCTTGTTGCTTCTAAAAATAAAGAGCTTATGCATCAAATATTAAAATTATGTCAGGCAAGATTATGTGTTTCAACTATAGAGCAATATGCTGCTTCAAACTTAATAAACACTATGAATAGCTACATTACAGAAGTAAAAATGCAGTATAAAAAAAGAAGAGACATTATGTACAATGGTCTTTCAAGTATACCTAATGTAATATGCAGTAAACCAAAGGGAGCCTTTTATATGCTTGCAAAACTTCCAGTTGATGATGCAGAAACTTTTGCAAAATGGCTTTTAACAGATTTCTCCTACAATGGTGCAACTGTAATGTTCGCTCCTGGTTCTGGCTTTTACGCAACAGAGGGCCTTGGTAAAAATGAAGCTAGATTTTCATATTGCACAAACGTTGAAGACATACAAAATTCAATAGTTATTTTAGAAAAAGCTTTAGAAGAATACTGCGCGAAGTAACAATGCTTCGCTCCTACGGAATTTAGATATGAATATTTGTAGCCAACTAATCTTTATATTAACATCAATTTCTATTGGTTAAAGATAAACCTTTTCAATGTGGTTTATCTTTAACTATATTTACACTGTATTTTTCATAAAAAGGCCAAAAAAATTATCTTTTATAGAACTTTTTAGTATGACGAAGCATTGTTCCTTAGTATTTAACCACAGCAGTTATAATTTTAATTGCATTTGGAGAATTATTCATAATATCAATTTTTTCTTTCCAATATGAATAATCTATAAGAAATAAATCCTTTTCCTCCACATGAAACCTGTCATCCTTAATTTGAATTTCAATACTTCCTCCAACAGGATAAAAGTATTGGCTAACATTGAATCTATTCTCCCCATTTTCTAGCTTAATGCAAAGTTTATCTTTAACCTCAAAAACCTCCAAGCTTCCGCTGCAATCCTTTGAGGTCATTAAATTAAAATCCGAAGCCTTGCCAAAGCTTTTAGTAGTCCAGTCTCCCATGAAGCTATCTTTTTCAAATGTCCTTAAAGTAACCTTATGCTTACCCTCATGCTCTAAAGTAGTTTCACCATCAATAACCATGAGTTCTCTTGCAAAACCAGGCAAATGCGTAAATGTTGACTCTTCTATGTCCATTGTTGCAGAGCTTATTCTCCACATAAAATTTCTATCTTTGTATTTAGAGTTCTCTGGATAAATATAAAGCTCTGTAGTTTGTCCACCTGACCACTTAGAAATTGAATACTGGTCTTTTTTTATTATTTTTATTTTATAACCCACTGAATGCTCACAACCTTAATTTATATAATTAAAACTAATTAAAATGCCTTTCTAAGATACTGTTACTTCACCATTTTTTATTACTTTTTCAACAATATTAATTCCTGTATTGTACATAAGGTATTTATAACTTGGGTATTTTAATATGAGCATATCTGCCTTCTTTCCAATTTCAATACTTCCTATAGAGGTTTCCCTATCTAAAGCAGCCGCTCCATTTATAGTTAGCGCTGTTAAGATTTCTTCTGGTGTCATTCTCATCTTAATGCATGCCAAGGAAATTATAAGTGGTATTGAATTAGAGAAACAACTTCCAGGGTTATAGTCACTACCTAGTGCAATTGCACAGCCGCTGTCTATCATTTTTCTTGCATTTGCAAAAGGTTTATCCAGTGTAAATGCAGTAGCAGGAAGCAGCACCGATACGACTTCATTTTTTACCATCTCTCTTATTCCTTCTTCGGATACATTTAGCAGATGATCTGCTGAAATAGCACCAATTGAAGCTGCAAGCTCTGCTCCACCAAAAGCTGAAATTTCATCCGCATGAACCTTTAATTTGAAGCCTAATTTTTTAGCTTCTAGAAGCAGTCTTCTCGATTCTTCTATTGAAAACACTCCATCTTCACAGAAAACATCACAAAACTCAGAAAGCTTGTTTCTAACTATATACGGATAGAGTTTTTCAATCATAAAATCAATATATTCATTGGTCTTGCCCTTATATTCTTGTGGAATAGCATGTGCTCCTAAAAAGGTTGCTGCAATGTCAACAGGATGATTTTCATCCAGCTTTTTCATAACCTTCAGCTGCTTTGTTTCTGTATGAAAATCAAGTCCATATCCACTTTTGCCTTCTACCGTCGTTATTCCAAAGGCAAGCATAGAATTAAGTCTGTCAAAACCAAGCTCGTAAAGATCTTTAAAGGTCATATTCCTTGTCTTCTTTACTGTACTTTCTATGCCGCCATCATTATTCATGATTTCCATATAACTTATTCCATTGATCCTTTGAAAAAATTCCTCTTCCCTATAGCCACCAAAAATAAAGTGAGTATGGGCATCTACAAAGCCCGGAACTATAGCTTTATCCTTAGCATCTATAATATTATACTTACTTAGATTATACTTTTTAGTAATACTTGAAGTTGGTCCCACATCTCTAATGAGACCATTTTCAATTACAATAGATCCATTTTTTATAATGGAGATATCATTCATATCCTCTTTACCATATTTAGCTTTACTTCCAGTTGGTGTTGCTATTTCACTTGCATTAAAAATTATTATCTTATCCATTGTTCTCCTCTTTAAAATAACCTTCAATATTTTCTTTTAGTAATGTTTCATCTGTTAAATATGGCAAAGTTATGTGGCTTTCACCTTTGTATTTCTTATTAAATGTGATTACAGTTTCTATTGAATGTTCATTTCTAGCCCAGCTTCTTCTTGCTACGCCTCCCATTACATCCCACATAATAGCACTTTTTATAATTTCATCGGTTTTTTCACTTCCATCAAGTACAAGTCCAAAACCTCCGTTTATTGATTTTCCTATTCCAACTCCTCCGCCATTATGAAGAGCAACTAAACTCATGCCTCTTGCTGCATTTCCCGCATAACATTGAATTGCCATATCAGCCATTACATTACTTCCATCTTTTATGTTTGCTGTTTCTCTAAATGGTGAATCAGTTCCACTTACATCATGATGGTCTCTTCCAATCATAACTGGTCCTATCTCCCCATTTCTAACCATTTCATTGAATTTAAGAGCTATGTCTCTTCTGCCTTCTGCATCCTGATAAAGTATTCTTGCCTTAGTTCCAACAACTAGCTTGTTTTCTTCAGCATCCTTTATCCAATTATAGTTATCTCTATCTTGATATCTTCTGTCTGGATCAATACAGCTCATTGCTGCCTTATCAGTCTTTATTAAATCTTCATTTTTTCCGCTTAAACATACCCATCTAAATGGTCCATAACCATAATCAAAAAGCTGTGGTCCCATGATATCTTCAACGTAAGATGGAAGTACAAAGCCGTCTTTATCATCCACTCCATTTTTAGAAATTTCCTTAACGCCAGCATCATATACTGCCTTTAAGAAGGAGTTACCATAATCGAAGAAATAAGTGCCTTTATCTGTACATTTCTTTATGAGTTCATAGTGGTGTCTTAAGCTTTTATCTACCAGTTCTTTAAACTTCTCTCTGTCACTACTTAGTAATTCTGTTCTCTCTTCAAAGGTAAGTCCCTGCGGACAGTATCCTCCATCATAGGCAGCATGACATGAAGTTTGATCTGACATCAAATCAACTTTTATATTATTATTAACCACATATTCAAGTAAGTCAACTATATTTCCATGATATGCAATTGATATAGTTTCTTTTTTATCTAAGTATTCCTTTGCTAGCTTAAATATTTCATCTAAATCCGAAGATACCTTGCCTACCCAACCTTGATCAAATCTAGTCTTTATTCTCGATTCATCAACCTCTGCTATAATTCCTACACCTCTTGCTATTTCAACAGCTTTTGGTTGAGCACCACTCATTCCCCCAAGTCCTGAAGTTATGAATAAATGTCCTCTTAAATCTCCATCATTAGGTATGCCAAGCTTCATTCTCCCTGCATTTAAAAGAGTATTATAAGTTCCATGAACTATTCCCTGTGGTCCTATATACATCCAACCGCCTGCTGTCATTTGCCCATAGTTTGCTACGCCCATTTGCTCTGCAACTTCCCAGTCATGAAGGTTATCAAACATTCCAACCATAAGTGCATTTGTTATTATAACTCTTGGAGCTTCTTTTTTAGATTTAAATAATCCAAGTGGATGTCCAGATTCCACAACCAGTGTTTGTTCATCTGTTAATACTTCAAGATACTTTTTTATCAGCCTATACTGCATCCAGTTTTGGCATACAGAGCCTGTTTCTCCGTAGGTGACAAGTTCATAAGGATATAATGCTACTTCAAAATCAAGATTGTTATCTATCATAACCTGAAAAGCTTTGCCTTCAATACAATTACCCTTGTATTCATCTATTGACTTTCCGTATATTCTGCCCTCTGGTCTAAATCTATATCCATATATTCTGCCTCTTGTCGTAAGTTCATGTAAAAATTCTGGAATTAGTTTTTCATGATATTTAGGATTTATATATCTTAGTGCATTTTTTAGTGCTACCTCAGTTTGTTTTTTATCTAAACTGTAGCCTCTATCTGGTGCTCTTCTAATTCCTTCTACAAACTTAGGCATTTCTGGCAGTTCATCATCCAAGGTTATAGCCATAGCATCTTTAATAAGTTTATTATACTCCATTTTTATATACCTCCATTTATTTTAAAATTTTATCAAAAGCTAGCAGCGCTTTTATGAGAGCGTGGACTCCTATCTCAATTTCTTCATATGATGTGTACTCTTCTGGGCAGTGACTTTTGCCATCTTTACTTGGTACAAAAATCATTCCAACAGGTGCAATTTCATTTATGTGATTAGCATCGTGTCCTGCTCCACTAGGTAAGTACATGGTTTTTGCCACTTCCTCGCAGCTGTCCTTTAAAACCTTTTTTATACCTTCATCTATAATTACAGAACTAGATTTTGATATATTATCAAATTTAACTTTTATATTTCTTTCCTTTGATAATGCTTGAGCTTCATCTATAAATTGAGAAACAATTTCATCTATAATATCATTTTGAAGTGATCTAACCTCAAATTCAAATTCACATTTTCCGGGAATTACATTTGATGCATTAGGCTCTACATTTAGTTTCCCAACGGTTCCAACCACATCATCACGATTTTTATCTTTGCATAAACTTTGCAATTTTAATACAAGTTTACTTGTAAAAACCAGAGCATCACATCTCATATTCATTGGTGTTGTACCTGCATGGTTTGCTTCGCCATTTACTATAACCTTATACCTATGGATACCAACAATTCCAGTTACAACCCCAAGTGGACACTCTTTATTATCTAAAACAGGTCCTAACTCATTGTGCAACTCAAGATACAAAACTGCATCACCTTTTTTTCTTGCTAGTTTCTTTATGGATCTTGAATTCCCACCTAAATCATGTATAGCATCAGAAAGCACTCTTCCACAATTGTCTCTTCGTTGAAGCATTTCTTTAGTTAATTCTCCTATCATACCTTTACTGCCTATGGTGGACAATCCAAATTCACTTGGTTCCTCTGAAGTAAAATCAACTATTTCTAGTGGATGCCTAAGATTTACTCCATTTTCCTTTAAAATTCTAACTACTTCTATTCCACCTAAAACCCCTATAGTTCCATCATACATACCCCCATTTTCTACAGTGTCTGTATGTGAACCAATTATTATTGGTTTTAAGCTGTTATCACTTCCAGAAAGCCTTCCTATAATATTTGCAGCAGCATCTATAGAAGTTTCAAGCCCTGATTCTTCCATTTTTTCTCTTAGCCATACTCTTGCTTCTTTATATTCCTCTGTGAAGCTTCGCCTTGTATGTCCAAGTTTGCTTTTATCTATAAACGTAGATATTCTTTCAATATCACTCTTAAGTCTACCTATATTAGGCCTTACTCTATCCATTTTGGTTCCTATTATTCAGAGTAGAGAGTAAAGAGTAGAGAGTAGAGTGAAGGTTAACTTTCTGCTTGGGCAGAAAATTTTTAAACTTACTGCTGACGCTAATTTTTTTAAACCGCTTTGCTTAGCCATGCTAAGCCTTATTGTTTTTATAATTAAAGATTTTTCGTAGTAAAACGTAGAAAAATCATCCTTCGCTCTACTCTTTACTCTCTACTCTCTGTTCTTAACCTTTCTAATTTACTTGTAAAACATCATTAATTTACCTTTAAAAATTTCATGTAATTTTATTTTTGTAGTTTATTCATTAGCATCTGAACATTCTCTACGATTTTCTTTTCCGGTACGCTTAAAATATTTCCATTTCTAACTCTTTCTTTTCCATCAACCACAACATGATCAATTGCACATGGCTGCATTGAATAAACTATATTAGGCATAATTTGCTCACCAGAATTAAATATAGGCTGCATAGACATATCATTTTTATTAATTCCAACAAAATCTGCCTTATAGCCTTTTTCAATTTTTCCAACAGGAAGCTGAAGTATTTTTCCTCCAATTTCTGTTCCCATTGAGAAAACGTCCTTGTAATTAACACATAGTGAATCAAGCTTTGTTACCTTTTGAAGAAGTGCACACATTCTCATTTCTTCAAATATGCTTATTCTATTATTGCTGCAAGCTCCATCGGACCCAAAGCCTATTTCAACACCAGCCTTCATCATTGCTGGAATGTTAGTTACTCCGTCTGCTAGGAACATATTACTTGAAGGGCAATAAGCAAGCTTAGCTTTTGCATCTCCCATTAGTTTTATTTCATTATCATTAAGCCATACACAGTGAATTGCAACCATACTTTCATCAAGAACACCTATCTTATTTAAAAGTTCAACTGGTCTTAAACCAAATTCCTTTTGCACCTGCTCAACTTCAAAAGGTTCTTCTGCTACGTGTATGTGATAATTCGTACCAAGCTCTTTTGCTAACTTGTGACCAGCTTTAACCATATCTATTGATGCTGCATGCAAGCTGTGAGGCGCTGGCACTATTTTAACCATATCATTTCCATCATAGCGTGCAGCTAAGCTTCTAACATTTTTTACTGCCTCATCTATAGTTTCAACATATCCTTTTGGTGCTCCATCCCAATCATACATTGTTCTTGCAAGTACTAAACGTATACCTACATCCTTAGCTGCTTTTATAACTGCTTCATCACTTTCTACTCCTTCGTTATGTACATAGAAAAAATCACTTACAGTTGTAACTCCATACTTAAGCATTTCTCCAAAGGCAAATACCGCTCCAGTATATATATCCTCAGCGGAGAGCTTAGGGGAAAATGCATAAAGAGATTTATCTCTCCATTCCAAAAACGGTTTATCTGCTGCAATTCCTCTGAGCAAGCTTTGAAAGGAGTGGTTATGTATATTTGTTGTGCCTGGAACCATTATATTATCTGTCCACTCTACAACCTCTGCTTCCATATATTTTTTTGAAAGTATTTCAAAAGAAGCTACTTCTATGATTTCTCCGTCCTCTTCTACAATTCCCTTACCCTCTTGAAATTTTCCTTCATAATAAACAATGGCTGGTTTGTATATTTTTTTCATTCTATTAACCCCTTTACGATGATAATGATATTGATAATGCCTTTAACTTTTTAATTAGATAAAATATTCTTTTGACAATCAACCTTAAATCAGAGTGCAAAGTACGGAGCACAGTGAAGGTAGATTTACTTTTCGTTCCTCTCAGGTAAATCTTCGAACTTAATAGCATGAGCTGCGCTGAACTATATGTTTTACATCATGCGCAAGCATTAAGTTTTAGATTTTTCGCAGCAATAGCGGAGGAAAATCATCCTTCACTGTACTCTGTACTCTCAACCTTTATAAATTACTTGTATTCCTATTCTATTTGCACTCTTACTCTTTCAGCTATTCCCCCTATAGTAAGTGTTGTTTTCTTTTTCTATTTTTTCAAGTTTATCAAGTCTCTTATTAAGTCCTTCCATACAATTAGCTGCATCTTTTAAAAGCAAGTTGATAAGTAGCATTGGTGTACTGTATATATCGAAAATTGATGAAGTTGTTATTGGAACCGTTATTACATTATCAGCTATATCAGCTACTGGAGATATTGCACTGTCTGTAAGTGCTGCAATATAAAATCCCTCCTTTTTTAAAGCTCTTAGCTTAGAAATCAAATCATTTGGATACCTTGGAAACACTATTGTAAATATAAATGTAGTCTCTGGATTTCTAAGCTCTAAAGTATTCCATAAATGACTTTCTGCTGTAACTTCCTCAACATTGTTTCTAATTTTGCTAAGCAAATAGCCTGCGTATGGAAGAAGCGTTGCAGACATTCTAGATGACAAAAGCACTATTTCTTTAGAGGTTACTATCTTATCAACAAGCTTTTGATAAGAAGGCTCATTTAAAATGTTGTGGAGTTCATCTATATTGCTGTGTTCCATATTCAACACATTGGATAAATCTTTATTATGAGATGTATATTCAAGCCTCTGAGGTGCTGTTATTTCTTCTCTCATAAACTGCTGTAAATTATGTAAAAAATCGTTATATCCCCTGTATCCAAGTGCACTGCAGAACCTAGATACACTTCCCTGACTAACATCCGCTTCCTTGGCAACCTCTGATGCCGTCATAAAAATAATATGTTTATAATTTTTTTCTATATAATGAGCCAATTTTTCATATGCATATGACCCTTTAGATATTAGAGACATCTCTTTTTTCAATTCATCAAATTCCTTGATATTTGATCTAAATTCCATCCCTTAACATCCTTCCCCTTAATTTGATGAATAATGTTATCATTCACAATTCATGTTTCATGAATGGTTCTATTTAAATATATAATTTTATTTAATAAATGTCAATATTCTTTATTAATTTAATAATATCTTCAATTCTTAAATGTAATATTATCAAAATAGCTATTCTACTAAAAATAAACTTAGTACAACAGCTATTTTAAACAATATTAAATTTTAATGTTTTTAATTATTTGTCTTGAAAGTCTCAAAAATTCACTAGTATCTTTATCATCATGAAGTGCTTCTAAAATATCTTCATATACTATTCTTTCCATTTCTTCATGCTTGGCTTGAGCTGTTTTTCCTTCTTCTGTAAGTTCAAGAGCAAAAGATCTTCTATCCCTTTCGCTTATAACACGCTTCACAAGGTTTCTTTTTTCAAGCCTGTCTATTACCCCTGTAAGAGTACTTCTTGATACATTAAGATAGTCTCTAATCTCTTTCATTATGCTATTAGGCTTATATGTAAGTATATGCAACACTCCCATTTCAAGATCAGTAACATCCTCAAGCGTTTTAAATTTTTCATTATGCCTTACATTAAGCATTTTCGTGTAAAATAAATGATAAATTTCATCTATTACCTTTAGTTCTTCCTTTTTAAAGTTTCTACGCACTTTTACTCTCCTTTTTATTAAAATTTTTCTTGAAAAAATTAATCATAAACTTGTAGTAGCTCTTTCTTGGAAGTAAATTTAAAAATCCTATTAAAACCTTAGTTTTTTCTCCAGGTATACACACAACATTATCTTTACTTAACGCATCTAGTGAACAATCCACAATAAACTTTGGTGTATTCCACTTTATCATTCCCTTATCAACCTGCCTTGATTTATCCATTCCCATTTTTCCATGAAAATCAGTCCTTGTAAGCCCTGGGCATAGTGCTTGAAGTTTTACATTTTTTCCTTTAGTTTTCATTTCAAGATTAAGACATTCTGTAAAAGTTTTTAAAAATGCCTTTGTTGCTGAATATATAGTATTTTTAGGAGCAAGTAAAAAAGCACCATCTGAGGACACATTTATGATTGTACCATTATTTCTTCTTATCATACCCTTAAGCACAGTATGAGTAATTTTCATAGGGGCTTTGACATGTACCGCCTCCATTTTTAACAGTCCATCAATATCCTCCTCATCATAAAAAGCATTAAGTCCAAACCCTGCATTATTGACAAGAACATCAATATCTTTATTTTCCACTGTTTTAATTAATTTTTCAAGTTCATTAGCATCCGATAATTCTACAATTATAACTTCTACAGAAACATTAAACTCTTTTCTTATCTCCTCTGCGACCATATTTATTTTGTTTTCTCTTCTTCCTGTAATAATAAGATTATATGAAAGTGCAGCAAATCTCCTTGCAAATTCTTTTCCTATCCCACTTGTAGCTCCTGTTATAAGAGCTGTTTTTTCATTATTTCTCATCTTAATATCTCCTTTATTTTGTACTGTTCACGTACATTACTATATAAGTATAGTATATTATAAAGTATAATATTGTCAATGATGTTTTACCATAGCTTAATTAACGATAAAAGCAGTGACAAATTACTTGTCACTGCTTTTAAGTAGTTTAGCTGCTGCCTTATCAACTATAATATTAACATTATTGTGAAGCTGTAAAATTGAAGCTTGAACCTCTGGACATATCTTTCCATTAACAGTTTTTGCAATTGCCTCGGCTTTAGCCTCTCCATTTGCAAGAAGTACTATAACCTTAGATTGCATTATAGTTTTTATGCCCATGCTAAGTGCTGATTTGGGGACCTCTTCAATGGACTTAAAAAATCTAGAATTGGATTCTATAGTCTTTTGATCTAAATCAACAAGGTGCGTTTCTGATTCAAAATTAACGTTTGGCTCATTAAATCCAATGTGTCCATTTACACCTATACCAAGGACCTGAATATCAATTCCCCCTACCTCTTTAATTCTTTTCTCATAATTTAAGCATTCCAAAGCTACATTATCTGTTTTTCCATCAAGTATATTTATGTTTTCTTTTCTCATGTTAACGTGATTAAATAAATTATTCATCATGTAATAGTAATAGCTTTGATTATTTTCCTTTGAAATTCCATAATATTCATCTAAATTAAAGCTTCTTACATCAGAAAAATCTATTTTTTTCTCATTGTACAATTTTATAAGCTCTTTATACATACCAATTGGCGTATCACCTGTGGCAAGCCCTAGTACGCTATTATGTTTTAATATCATTTGGCTTGCAACCAAGTCAGCTGCCTTTTTACTCATTTCATCATAATTATCCACACGTATTATTCTCAATTAAAACACCTCTCAATCAATTTCACACTCTTGTTTTCATATAATCTGTATAATCATTATTAGCATTTACATTAGGATCGCATCCATTGAGCTCTGGAATAAATGCCGAAAGGATTTGAATAATAGTCGTCATTCCCAAAACCGATTCTGTTAATGGGTGATTTTTAATATTAATAGCCATCATGTCATCAATTTTATTTTCACTAGCATTAATTATTAATACTTTATCCGTTTTAGTCTTTAAATATTTAAAGGTCTTTTCCATTAATTCCGTACAAGCATGTTCACTATTAAGTATAATTACACTGCTGTTTTTATTTATCGCACGATGCATTCCATGAGAAAATTCTTCAATATCATTAAAAAGCGTTGGCACACACATAGTTTCCATCAACTTTAACTGTCCTTCTAATGCAGTTCCATAGTTCATTCCACAGCCAAGTACAAATACATTTTCCATTCCTTTGCCAAAGCCAGTTGCTTCACACCATTTAATAGTTTTTTCTATAATTTCTTCTAATTCTTCAACACAAGCTTTTAATTCACTAAGAATTTCTTCTGCTTTATTACTATTTATAGTACCTTTCTTTAGTGCAATAGCAACAGTTAAACGCATAAGCATAGCTAAAGTAGAACTATAACCTTTAGTCTTTGCATTGCTATTTTCTTCTCCACAATCAAGTCCCAATTGTACACTAGATAACTGCCCTAATGGAGAAGCTTTAAAATCTGTAATTCCAAGTATAGGGAAGCCCAGCTTTCTAGCTCTTCCAACTGCTTCTAAAGTTCCTCTGCTTGTCCCTGTCTGTGATATTGCCACTACCAAGGTCTTTGATGGATCTTCATAACTGATTGTATTGCAGTTATACAAAAAATTACCTGGTGTATAATAATAAACACGTACCTTAGCATATTTAGATAAAAAATCAGACACAACTATAGATGCGTTATAAGAACTGCCATGTGAAACAAAATAAATTGCCTCCACCTCTTGGTAAGTAGTATTAACTTTTTCCTCAATATCCTTACGTAGCAGCATATTCTTTAACACTGATGTTTCTTCGCTTATATATTTCCACATAATACTTTTTCTTTCCATAAAATTAACCTCCTATTGTAGATATAGATGAGCAACAACGTACCTTTGGCATATGGTTTATATGGTATATTATATATACCACTTATATAGGCAGAATTTATCCCTTGTAATTAAAAAATAAGAATGGTATCACTTAGCAAAGGAGATAACTACAATACCTAAAAATATAACAATTGCTCCAAATACCTTATTTTTTCTCCAGCCTTCCTTTAACAAAACAAGTCCTGCTATGCAAGTAAATACTACAGATATCTCACGCACAGATGAAACATACATAAGTTCACTATATTTTAAAGCAAATAAAACCATCAAATAAGAAACAATATATAATATTGATACTATTACAACAGATATTTTATTAGCCTTCCATTCAAGTTTAACTAATTCTTTCTTCTTCACCATTATATAAGGTGTGAGTAAGATTGAGCATATTAAAAATACAAAATACACATATGATATTGGATTTACATGTTCAACACCTAGTTTGTCCACTAGCGAGTAGCTGGCAGTAGTTAATCCTGTCAATAATGCTAATCGAGATGGCTTTTCCTTAAGTGCTGCAATTGGTGCGTACATATCTTTTAAACTTAAGGTTCTTAAATTTATAATATAAATTCCTAGTATAATTAAGATTATTCCTGATGCCCCTAATACTGTCATTCCTTCTCCTAAAAAAATAATAGCAAATATTGAGGACATGAGTATTCCAAACCCACGAGATATTGGATATACTAAAGAAATATTGCCGCATTCATAGGCGCCTCCAAGCAAAAGATGAAAAAAGGCTTCAATTACAGCAGATATTGTTATATACACCCATCCAGTAAGCGAAATGGGGGTAAAATAAAATAAAAACGGTATAAAGAAAATTACTGACATAGAAACTAGCACCAGATAAAAAAATACTTGTTTATCCCTGCTGATTTTAGCTAGTAAATTCCAAGTGCTAACAAACACTGCTGCTAATACCAATAGCAAAATAATTTTAATGTCCATTCTAATTCTTCTTCCGCTTATAAAATCAATGCACAGTTCACAGTCATCGTGTACTGTGCACTAAAAGTTCTGCTTTCTATAGTGAAGCTACTGGGAAACTTAAACTATTTATGTTCCAAAACACCAATTTTCAAGGGATTATGGTGCATAAATAGTTTGTAGTTAAGCTAGTTTCACTATAGATAAACCGCTTAAAATATTATCCTACAGAGCATCATCATCAGAATCTTTTACAGCATCAGCATTAAATACACCAATCTGAGTTTTACCTGTCTCAACTGCCTTATTAACTATTTCATCGGCTCCAGTGCCCATATTTCTGTTCATAACAGCTTCAACAAGCATTCCAAAATTCACTCCATAAACAACCTTTATACGTTCATCCTGTATTGCCTTCATAACAGCTGTATTGAAAGGGGAGCCGCTTAATAAATCAGCAAATACAACGATATTTTCACACTCTTTAAATTCATCAATCGCCTTTGTCATATTTTCTTCTAATTGAGTAGCTGTATCTCCACTTGGAAAATTAACATCAATGTACATTTCCTGTTTTCCCAAAACCAGTTCTAAAGCTGTAGTAAGACCTTGTGCAAACTTTCCATGTCCTGTTACAATTATTCCTATCATAATATTTTACCTCTCCTGAACTTCTATAATTTTTATTACATCCTTTAAAGAAGCTACTTTGTAATCCGCAGCTTCAACATCAAATTTTAGAATTGGATCTAGTACAGCAGCCACCTTTAACCCTGCTGCTCTAGCCGCTTGTACACCATAATTTGAATCCTCTATAACTAATAGTTCTTCCCTAGTTAAGCCTATTTTATTTACCGAATAATTATAAATTTCTGGATTAGGCTTAGTTTCTACAAACATTTCTCCGCTTACAACAATGCTAAAATATTTGGTGATTTTGCATTCCTCTAATACCTTAGTAATGTTGTCCATTTTTGAAGATGAAGCAAGTGCTATTTTAATGTTTTTAGAAACTAGGTATTCTAAAATTTCGTCAACATATGATTTCTTCAACTTTTCATAGTTAACAGGATGCTCATTAAAATATATTCTTTTTAATCTACAAGCCTCTTCAATGGAGGTGTTTAACTTTTTAGCAAAATACTCATTCTCAACCTTCTCGCAAGAACCCGAAAGAAAATTAAGTTCTTCTATTTCTATCTTAACTTCCTGACTTTTTAGAAAATCGTAAAATTGATCACGGTATACCACTTCGCTATTTATCAAAACCCCGTCCATATCAAAGATAACGCCTTTGATCATATTCTTACTCCTCTGGTATATGTGCTAATGGTTCTTTAAAAGGATTAATGTTAGTGTCAATTCCAATATCCTTTGCACCCTTTGCTGCAACAAATTGAAGAGGTATTGTGTACATGATTGGAGCAAGATATTTATTTGTTTTAATGCTAAATACTATATCTCTATCATCCTTGTCAATTTCCTTATAGGTTATTACATGCACTCTATCTGTATACTTTTTAAATGCTTGTCTAAATACCAGCATTCTCTCAAACTCTGCCTCATCAGAGCCAATAAAGAAAATTGTTTGACGCTTATTAAGGGACATAGTTGGACCATGTGAATATTCCTCAATTTCATATCCTAAAGTAGGAATACGAAGCATTTCTCCAATTTTAAGCATGCCTTCTAATGCAGAACCAAAATCAACTCCATAGCCTAAAACATATATTCTATCACTGTTTACAATTGTAGTTTTATTGGTTTCATACCAAGCTTCACTTTCTTCAATTATAGTTTCAAAATTATTTGCTAAAGCTTCAGCGTCAGCAATTGCAGCATTGTATTCATCCTCGCTGTAGATACCTAAAGCTTTTGCTGCAGAAACCACCCATAAATATAAAGTTAAAACTGTCACGGTATATCCACGTGTTTCAGGAGGTGTTAATTCCTTTCCACACAAAAGATGAACAACATTGTCAACGTGTTTAGTTATTTCGCTTTCTACGTTTTCTGTAAGTGCTAAAGTTATGTGTCCCTGCTGTCTTAGGCTCTCCATTACATCAACCGTTGATCTAGAAGTACCAGACTGACTAATACCAACGCATAGTATTTCTTCTTTTTTAAGGGTACCAGTCCAATCTGCCTTCTCATAATTTTTAAATACTGTTGGATAATGACCTACCGCATCAATACCCAATATTTGCTTGAAATAATGTGCTGCTATAATTGAAGCATTATAAGAGGTTCCTGATCCAAAGAATATAACCTTTTTTATATTGTGCTTCTTGAAAACTTCAACAAAAGGTGCCACAAATTCATCTTTGTTTTTTAAAGTGTCTCTTAATGCTCTTGGCTGATCTTTAATGTAGCCTATTACCGTAGCCTTCTCCATAATACCCCTCCTCCTATAAATCTTTAATTAATTGATTCAATTCCACTGGGTCTTCATTTGGAACCATCTGTGCAACCAATTTAACACTATGCTCAGATAAAACCTTAAAATCTTCCTTATCCTGCTTTGAAACATAAACAGTTCCTTTTATATGCTCAGTGTCTGGTCTGTTAGACATATTTCCAACTGTAACCTTAGAAATTGTATAACCTAAATCAACCATTTTTCTTAAAGGGGCAGGACCTGCTGCTAATATCATAACTCTGCTGCCTTTATCTAAGTTTCTTTTTAATTTATCTGCTGCTACCTCTGAGCTTAAAATTGATAATTTAACCTTTCCAGGGCAACCAAACTTTAAAGCAGTTTTGCGTACCTCATCATTACAAATCTTGTCATCAGGTATAACGATTTTCTCAACATTGTAATGAGGAATCCAAAATCCACAAACCTGACCGTGTATTAATCTATCGTCTATTCTAACTTCTACAATTGCCATAATATAAACCTCCTAAATATTATAAAATTCCAGCTACTCCTAAAATAAATCCAACAACAACTATTGTAAGTATGATATAAGTTACTTTAACATGCTTTTTAACAGCTTGGTATATTCCAAGAGTTGCAAGTAGTGGTAAAAGCTTTGGCATAATTTGATTTAAATACTGTTGAATAACTACCTTCTGTCCGGCTATACTAAATTGCAGCGGTGATGTTATAGTAATCTGAGTAGCAACCATGCATCCAATAGCCATTACTCCAACAATACCTGCGCAGTAAGTGAATAACTGCATTTTTCCTGACTCCTGTAATTCTGATAATAATTTGCTACCTTTTGTATATCCAATTTTAAGACCAAACCAACGAGTTAAGAAAGTTGGTATATTAAATAAGATTAGTAAAACAAATGGTGCTAAAACATTTCCCTGCTTAGCAAAAGAAATACCAATGGAGCAAGCAATAACACGAATAATACCCCAGAAAAAAGTATCTCCAATACCACTAAGTGGTCCCATTAATGCAACTTTAATAGCATTAATTGATGAACGATCAAATTTAGGATCAGCTTTAGCTTGCTCTTCCATAGCCACTGATATACCCATTACAAATGGAGAAGGTGCAACTGTCATATTAAAAGCTTCCATGTGGCGGTGATATGCTGCTTTTAAACCCTCATCATCGCCTTTATATATTTTCTTTAATTCAGGCATAATGGAGAACAAATATCCTAACGCCTGCATACGCTCGTAGTTAAAGGAATTCATCAAAGTAAAAGAACGCCAGAAGGTTTTTTTCAAATCTTTTTTAGTAATATTGTTTTCTTTGCTGATTACTTCATTACTCATAGTTCTTCATCCTCCTCATCACTAGCTCCTGCTTTAGCGAAGTTCTGTGCTCCAGCAATGCTATTTGTTGTAAGTAAGTATATAACCCAAGCTGCTGCTACAGCAATACATGTAACTGCTACTGTATTTAAACTTGTAAATGCAGCAATTGCAAATCCTGCAATAAAGAATGGAATCAAGTTTTTCTCTAGTAAAATATTTAATAATAACGCAAAGCCTAGTGCCGGAAGTATGGCTGCTACTGCATTTAATCCATTGTTAGCCCAAGAAGGTAATCCTTTAACTATTGCATTAATAGTGTTGTTACCAAAATACAAGGCAGCGAAAGTTAAAGCACCATACATGAAACCTGTAAGTAAACCACATGCAATGTGAATAAATATTATCTTTTTCTCCTCTAGCTTATCGATAAGACCGTCTACACGATGCATTAAAACTGAGTAGGAAGTAATTAAGAAAGTATTTAAAAACTGCATGATAACCGCAACTGGTAATCCAAAGGTAATTGCCACTTCAGGACCCTTTCCTGTTAATATAGCTACTGCAGTACCTATAGTTCCACCTGCACCTATATCTAATTGTGCTGTAGGTCCAATAGCAGTTGCCCCCATCCAAATAACCTGTAATGCTGCACCTATAATAAGTCCTTTTTGAACATCTCCTAGGATTAATCCTACTAAGAAACCAGTAATAATAGGTTCACGGAATTTCATTTCACCAAAGAAATTACCGTCTAAGTTAGATAATGCTGCTACACAACCAATAAGAATTGCTTGAACAATAGTAATATTCATGTGTCCCCCTCCTTTTATTTTGTACCAATGTATTTTAAATATTAATAGAGCATCTTATTCCTTTATCAAATCCTCAATATTGTAACCGGTTATGCAAACTTTATTAATTGGTAAACCTTTACTCTTGAATTATTAAAAAATAACTTTTAAATTATTATTAATTAATCAATTCTCAAGTTACAAAATTAAAAATAAGATAAATTGTAAGTTCTCTGCCAGTGGTAATGAGGTATATCATATATACCACTTGAGAACATTATATACCATCTATAATTCCGTTTCAATACTTTTATTTAAAATATAATAAAAATAATATATTTTTTTATTATATTTAAACATTATATGGAAAATATCCAATATAGTTAATAATATAATTAAATATTATTTCATAAATTCTACTTTTTGTGACAATAACTTATGGTATTGTAGGTATACCACTTATCAGCCATAAAAAGTGCGAAGTAACAATGCTTCGTCACATTAAAAAAATCCTATAAATCTTGGTGGTAATTTTAAACGAGTACCTGCTTGAGGTATAGAAGGATAATGGGCAAAGCCCATGCCCCGTGCATGTTTACTCGCTGAAAATAAGCTCAGACAATTGAAATATCTAAGTATTTTGTGATTTTTTTACCAAGATTTATTAGGATTTTTTTAAACTGTTCCTTCAGTATTGTTACTTCGCATTATTTTTAGTTCCACAGCCCTATTTTTATTCTATTTTCTTTGATGAAAAACGAAATGATGTATATTCTGGTTTATTATAAGAAAGTGTGTATTCAACCATTTTACCATCCTTATCAAATCCATGATAATTAAAAAAGAAGACCTTTTTACCAGCTTTAATTTTTAACAACTCCGCATACTTTTCTGGAACATCCTTAATTTGCAAATAGGAAATTAACTTTTCTGGTCTATGTCCCTGCATATCCATATAGTCATATAAGGAATCTTCCGCAAAATCATACCTTTCTGTCTCACTAAAATATGAACATGGAAGATAACACTCTTGAATGGCATAAGGCTTACCATTGGCAAAAGAAAGTCTAATTAGCTCATAGACCTCTGGAGAGTCAGGAAAGTATTTTTTTAATTCTCCAAAGGCATCAATCTTTCTAAGCGAAATAACTATTCTAGAAGGGTTCATTCCTCCTTTTCTAATGGACATGCTCAAGCTGACATCTCCACCGCCTAGCTCAACCTTGTCCTCAACATCTGGAATTTTGCTTACAAAGGTTCCTTTTCCCTGAATAGCTTTTAAGTAGCCTTCCTCTCGAAGATTCTTAATTGCATTTCTAACGGTAAGACGATTAATTCCATACATTTGAGCCATTTCTCTTTCTGACATTATTTTATCGCCAATTTTGTATTCCCCATCAATAATTTTCTTTTTTATATTGTTAATTAATTGCACATATAACGCTTCACTGTTCATGGTAAATATGTCACACTCCTAAACTTGTAGAAATCCGTAACCGCTATGCTTTCAAAGCTTTCTAATGGTTCATGATCATTTATATACGTGATTCCTTTTACTAATAGTACTTCTGAATCTTCTTTTAAATTTAATATTTCTTTTTCACTCTCATTTGCGTCCACAACTAAAATTTCTTCTTCTCTTTGATTTACTTCTAATCCGTACTCTCTTTTGAAAATTTCACAAAGAGAATCCTTAGCTAAATCTAGTTTTTCAATTCCAGGCACCTTGCTATAATTAATATAGACTTTTTCTATACATTTAGGCTCACCCTCAACAATTCTTACCTTTTGAAAATAAAGTACTTTAGAAGCAAGTGGTATATTTAATGCTTTACTAATAAAGCGATTAGCTTCCTGAACAGAACACTCTAATACCTTATATTTATATGAAAAATTATGATCTGAAATTATTTCTGTAACAGATGCAAAACTATCAATATCCCTTAAAACACAAACATCTTTTTTCACTGGTTTACCTCCCTATATACCACATATACCATTATTTTAATAAAATCTCGGTATAAACACAACAGTTATTGTAAACTTTTTAAATTTTAATTTAAATTGTTCTTGTAATTAGTATAAAAAACAAGAAATTGATGAATATAATTCTAGCCAAGAGTTATACACCCAAAAAAACAGCAGATAATTTCATGATTTCACAAAATTATCCGCTGACCTTAGAAATATAAAGAGCTTGATATTAGTAATCTCAACCTTTTATACTGATAGCTCACCCTTATCTAATTTTTTTTTTATTTCTTTATAAATAAGCTTATTTGGCACTCCGCCATAAAATCTTACAGTTTCGTTTATAGCAACTATAGGCAGCATAAATTTCTTTTTAAAGGCCTCCTGAAGATAATCATATTTATCTATATCAATGGCATCTGTATTTACAAACTCTATTTCAACTTTGTTTTTTAAATCTGTATTCTCCATATAATCCACGAGTTCTTTATACATCAAAAACATGTTCTTATTCCCCTCGCAGCTAGAGTGACCTGAACAAGAGGATGAACTCTCACACCCATTGCAGCCGCTGCAGGAGCCACCATTTTCGTGTACACATTCTCTTTCTCTGTTTAGTCCAAACACTTCTATAAGAACAATCTCATTATCCATTTGCCTCTCCTTTTTGAAGATAAACCTTCTTTGAACATAAATTTCGTTACTTAAAGTAGTTTACCTATATTTATTTTATACTCGAAATTATACAATAAAATAATGCAAATAAATAGTGCTAATAAATCAAAGTAGTTTAGCTGCTGCTTCATCAACTATAATATTAACATTATTGTGAAGCTGCAGAATTGAAGCTGGGACTTCTGGACAAATCTTACCTTTAACAGTTTTATAAATTGCTTCAGCCTTAGCTTCTCCATTTGCAAGGAGTACTATAACCTTGGATTGCATTATCGTTTTTATTCCCATACTTAAAGCGGACTTAGGCACCTCATCCATTGATTTAAAAAATCTTGAATTTGACTCTATCGTTTTCTTATCTAATTCTACAAGATGTGTTCCCGCTTCAAAATTTACGCTTGGTTCATTGAATCCAATATGACCATTTACACCTATTCCAAGAATTTGAATGTCAATTCCTCCTGATCTTTTAATCTTCTCATCGTAATTTGAACATTCCTCTTCAATATTATCTGTTACTCCACTAAGTATATTTATATTTTCAGATTTCATATTAACATATTTAAATAAATTGTTCATCATATAATAATGATAGCTTTCATGATTGTCATCAGATAGACCATAATATTCATCTAAATTAAAAGTCTTAACATCAGAAAAATCTATTTCTTTATCATTATATATTTTTATAAGCTCTTTATACATGCCAATTGGAGTATCCCCTGTAGCAAGCCCTAATACACTGTCATGTTTTAATATCATCTGACTTGCAACCATACTGGCTGCTTTTTTGCTCATTTCCTCATAATTATCTACACGTATTATTCTCAATTAAAACACCTCCAAATTAATTTTCATATACTATTCTTCCACCAACTATGGTTTCAAGAACTTCAAATTTATCGTTAAATATAGTTATATCAGCATCCTTACCTTTTTCAAGACTGCCCTTTCTACAATCAATCTTTATATCCCTTGCTGGGTTTATTGTTGCTAAATTAACAGCCTCATTTAGTGTTAAATTTGTATTTTCATATATATTTTTAATAGCCTTATTAAGCGTTAATATGCTTCCGGCAAGTGTTCCATCTTCAAGTCTTGCGGAATTATCCTTAACAAAAACCTTTTGACCTCCAAGCTCCGAAACTCCATCCTTAAGGCCACCCGCTCTCATACAATCAGTTATGAGCATCATTTTTTCTTTACCTTTAATTTTTATAAGCATGCTAAAAATTTTAGGATTTATATGAATTTTATCAGCTATAATCTCGCAGGCAACGTCACTATTAAAAGCAGCGCCTACAACTCCAGGCTTTCTATGATGTAAAGGAGACATAGCATTAAAAAGATGGGTAATGTGGCTTACTCCACACTCGATAGCTTCTATAGCCTCTTCATAAGTTGCATCAGAATGACCTATGGATAACACTATATTTGTATTTTCTTTTACCTTTTTTATAAATTGAAATTCATGGTCTTCCTCCGGTGCCATGGTTATAATTTTTATAATGTCCTTATACCTCTCAATAAAATCGTAGCTAGGTTTTATTATATAGTCTTTTTTTTGAGCACCCTTATACCTTTCACTTATAAAAGGTCCTTCAAGATGTGCGCCTATGACTGATGCTCCTGGAAGCTTTTTATGTATTGCTTCCCTTATGATGTCCAATGCCTTATATATTTTCTCTTTACTCATAGTCATAGTTGTTGGTAAAAATGCAGTAACCCCATTTTGTGAAACAAACTCACTTATAATTTCAAGTGATTTCATTTCTCCATCCATAGCATCCTTTCCATTAGAACCATGTATATGCACATCTATAAAGCCTGGTGAAACATAGTTTCCCTTTGCATCTATAACCTCTATACCTTCTTTATTAAAACTTTCATTGCTCACTATTTCATGAACCTTTTCATCAAATAGCAGTACTTTATTTTCTAATATTTCTTTCTCAGTTATTATTTTACCGTTAATTATAGCTTTCATATTTACACCTTCTTACTTATTTTAGGCTTTCTATAGCCTTTGAAATATTTCCTTGAAACTTATTTAAAAGTTCATTGGCTTTTTGAACTCCTTCTCCCATTACTATTGCAATGATTGATACTTTAGCATTATAATTGCACGCTTCAACCACTTTATTTACAGTAGAATCATCAGCATTAGTTGCAAGCTTAACTATTTTTTTTACTCTTTCTCTTAACTTTTCATTGATCGGTCTTACATTTACCATTAAATTCGAATATGTATTTCCAATTCTTATCATAGAGGTTGTTGAAAGCATATTTAATACCATTTTTTGAGCTGTTCCAGCTTTCATCCTCGTTGATCCCATTATTACCTCTGGTCCAACATTTACGCAAATAGTCACATCACATTTTTCATTTAAGCTTCCCTTGGAACAAACAACTCCAATGGTTTTACATCCAATTTCATTTGAATATTCTATAGCACTATTTACATAGGGTGTATTCCCACTTGCAGTAATTCCAACAACAACATCATTTTTGTTTACACCTTTCTCTTTAAGATCCTTTAATGCTAAATCCTTATTATCCTCTGTTTCTTCAAGCCATCCGCTTAAAGCATTATCTCCACCAGATATAATTCCCTGAACCATAGAATCATCAACACCAAAAGTTGGCGGACATTCCGACGCATCCATAATACCAATTTTTCCACTACTGCCGCTTCCTACATAAAAAAGTCTTCCTCCATTTTTAAAACCGTCTACAATCATATCTACTGCCTTCTCTATATTTAAAAGCTCAGCTTCAACGGCATCGGCTACTTTTTTGTCCTCTTCATTTATTTTTTTTAATATCTCAAATGTGCTTAAATTGTCCAAATCAATAGTATTTACATTTCTTTCTTCCATGCAACTCACCCCAATAACTTTTATGTTAAAAGTATTTCGTATTCATATTTATCACTTCTATTTATAGTATTTGTATATTCAATAGGAATATCATTTTCTGCATATGTAATTCTTTTAAACATAAGTGCTAGTGCATTCTCCTCCTGATTTAGAAGCTTAGCTTCAAATTCGGTTAGAGCTATAGGTTCAATGGTCTGCCTTGCTTTTTTAGGATGATAATTATATCTCTGCTTAAATATAGAATAAAGAGATTTTCCGTTAATCATATCCGCCGTCATTCCTTTAAATAAGTGTTCTGGAATCCACACAGTTTCAATTGCCACAGGATCCTCCTCCGTCAATCTAAGTCTTATTATTTCTA
Source organism: Clostridium neuense (assembly GCF_045310695.1). NCBI lineage: Bacteria > Bacillati > Bacillota > Clostridia > Eubacteriales > Clostridiaceae > Clostridium > Clostridium neuense. Next base: position 167,099 of record NZ_JBJIAA010000005.1, on the reverse strand, counting down.
TTACCTTGTTAAACTCTTCTGGCATTTTAAGCACACTTTTATTTTTCTTAGTGGCTTCCTTCACCTCAAAAGATATAATTTTAGTTGAAGTAGTTAATCCCTTTTCACTCATTTCTTCTGTAAAACTTTTAAGTCTATATATCTCCTGTTTTTCTTTTGGTTTAGCAACAAATGTCCCTCTGCCCTGCTCTCTATACAGCACTCCCTCATTTACAAGTGACATTATAGCCTTATTTATGGTCATTCTACTTACTCCCTGAATATCGCAAAGCTCTCTTTCAGTAGGTATCATATCCCCAGGTTTAAGTTCTTCATTTTCAATCATTTCTAAAAGAATTGTTTTTAGCTGATAGTGCAGTGGAATTGGATCTAATTTTGATATTTTTCTCAAGATACTACCTCCTAAGCTGAATTTATAATATTATTATATCATCATATTGACATGTTGTATATACCAATTTATGAAGTAATGTTGATTTGGGATGAATTTATTATTAGTCCTTTTTATATTGTTTCCCCATAAAAAGTTTCCCTTATCTTTACTCTCTACTCTAACTAATGTTATTATTAATTTAATAATTTACATTGGGGAGAATTTATTATGGAACAAGCAAATGAATTAAAGGTTTCTAATCAAGTGCATAACTTTGTTAGTTCTTTTAATGATACTTGGTGGAGTACCAAAAAGGACTTTCCAAACCTAAAAGGTGCTACTACCTATTGGCATAAAAAGAAGCAGGAAAAGCTAACAGATGCTTTTATAGATAAGTTTGTAAAAGCAATAGAAAGCTTTCCCTTAGGAAATGAGAACCAAAGAATATGGAAGAAAAATATAAATCTTTTAATTGATAACTTCGTAGCTAATTCGGATTTAATAAATAGTGAAGATAAAAATATTCTATTTAGCGAAGCTTTACTAAAAAACACTGAAGACTTCGTAAAGGAAGCTCAAGCTTTCGACTCGAATATTAACATTGAAAATGTAGGTCAAGCATTGAGAAATCTATGGATTATGAATATAATACAAATGCTGCTTGGGAAATTGCCTAAGCTTACCCCTTCTATATTCAGTTACAGCATGCTATATCCTTATACAGATAATTTTTTGGATGACAATGATATATCAAAATCAGAAAAAATAAAAATCAATGATACCTTTGAAAAGAAATTGTGTGGAGAAAATGTTCATCCAAGTTCACCTTATGAAAGACACCTTTTTACTCTTGTCGAAAAAATAGAAGGTGAATTTGATCGTTCTAAAAACAAAGAGGTTTTTGAAAGCTTACTTTGCATTCAAAGGGCTCAAATGAAAAGTTTAATACAACAGGGGAAACTAACCCTGCCCTACGAATCTGATATTTTAGGAATTAGTATGGAAAAGGGCGGCAGTTCCGTACTTGCCGATGCATATATTGTAAATGGAACTCTAACAGACAAAGAAGCTGAATTTTTCTTTGGATATGGAGTACTGCTTCAAATATGCGATGATCTTCAAGACGCAAGAGAGGATTTAAAGAATGGCCATATGACTATCGTATCCCAGTTATCTACAAAATGGCCTTTAGATCATATAGCAAACGGTTTAATTAATTTCACCTTTGAACTTTTAAAGCATGCAAATACCTTCGATTGTCCTAATATAAGCTTGCTTAAAGAGCTAATACAAAAGAACTGCCTTCAACTAATATTATTTGCTATTGCTAAAGACAAGCGCCTCTACAGTAAAAAATACTTTAAAAAAATCAAAATATACTTTCCATATACCCCTAGATATATGAAAAATATATACAAAAGACTAAAAAGAAAATATTCAAATATCAAGGAAAGCTATAACGGAGTGGCTACAAACGAGATTATAATGTATGCCTTAAAACCAGAATAGCTGCAAAAATAAATAACAAGCAAATAAGTAACTTGCTTGTTATTTATAATCTATTTATTACACAACTCTTTTGAACTTTCCACTATGTTTTGTATTGTAAAGCCATACTTTTCAAATAAAATATTTGCTGGTGCTGAAGCTCCAAAGTGATCTATACTTATCACTTTACCATCAATTCCAACATACTTATGCCAGCCAAATGAACTCCCTGCTTCTACAGCAATTCTATTCCTCACAGTCTTTGGCATTACCTTTTCTTTATAGTCTTCATTTTGACTATCAAATATTTCGAAGGATGGAACATTAATAACTCTAGCATCAATTCCTATCTTTTTTAGTTCCTTAGCTGCTTTATATATAAGTTCTACTTCAGAACCTGAAGCCATTAAGAGTAAATCTGGTTCATTTTTATCAGAATCCTTTAGTATATATGCCCCTTTATTTAGCTTTCCTCCAGTTTCCTCATATAAAGGTACTGTTTGCCTTGTAAGAATTAATGCTGTTGGACCATCACACCTACTAAGTGCATAGCTAAAAGCTTCCTCAGTTTCCTTAGCATCAGCTGGTCTTATGACCGTAAGATTTGGAATGCTCCTAAGTGAAGCTAAATGCTCTATAGGCTCATGGGTAGGTCCATCTTCACCAACTCCTATACTGTCATGAGTGAGAATATACATTACCGGTAGCCCCATAAGTGCTGACATTCTCATAGCACCTTTCATGTAATCGCTGAAAACGAAAAAGGTTGAAACAAATATTTTAAGTCCACCATGAATACTAATGCCATTAGCAATAGCAGCCATAGCATGCTCTCTCACACCGAAATGTAGGTTTCTTCTACTAGGGTTCTCTTTAGAGAAATCACCTTCGCCCTCCATATAGGTTTTATTTGAAGGTGCTAAATCAGCAGAACCACCTATCATGTTAGGTATAAGCTTTGCAAGTTTATTAATAACTGTATATGAAGCTTGTCTTGTAGCCACAGCCTTTTCAAATTCTTGGGTATTTATTGAGACCTCTTTACACTTACCGCTCATCCACATCTCATATTCCTTTGAAAGCTCTGGATAATCTTTAGCATAGTTCTTCTTAAGTTCATTCCATTTGTTTTCTTCTTGCTGAAGTTTGTTTTGAATATCCTTCATATAGTTCTTTACTTTTTCAGGTACGTAAAATTCTTCTTCATAATTCCAGTTTAAATTTTTCTTTGTGGCCTTTATTCCCTCTTTTCCTAAAGGTGCCCCATGAACTGCTGAAGTCCCTGCTTTTGGCGCTCCAAAGCCTATAATAGTTTTAATTTTTATTATACTTGGTTTATTTTTTTCTGCCTTTGCTTCACAAATAGCGTTATTAATTTCTTCAATATTATTTCCATCCTTAACTTCAAGGGTTTGCCATCCATAGGCTTTAAATCTCTCTAGGACATTTTCTCTAAAAGCTATATCTGTGCTTCCTTCTATTGATATGTTATTTGAATCATAAAGCAAAATAAGCTTTCCAAGTCCAAGAGTTCCAGCAAGGGATGCAGCCTCGCTCGAAATTCCTTCCATCATGCAGCCGTCTCCTGCTAGAACATACGTATAATGATTTACAATATCATAGTTTGGTCTATTGAATTTATTTGATAAATAGGCTTCTGCAATTGCCATTCCAACCCCATTGGCAACCCCTTGTCCAAGTGGTCCCGTACTTATTTCAACACCCTTAGTTACTCCATACTCAGGATGTCCCGGTGTCTTGCTTTCCCATTGTCTATAATTTTTTATATCCTCTATGGATAAGTCATACCCAAAAACATTTAACAATGAATATAAAAGCATCGATGCGTGACCAGAAGACAAAATAAATCTGTCTCTATCTATCCAATCTGGATTACTAGGATTATGCTTCATATTGTTAGCCCATAAGGTAAACGCTGCAGGTGCCGCTCCTAATGGAGTTCCGGGGTGACCAGAATTAGCTTTTTCTACACCCTCTATAGATAATATTCTAATTGTATTTATGGTTAATTCATCTATGTTCATTTTCAATCCCACCTAAACAATTAATTTATTTCCCAACTTTTTTATAGTCCTCTAAAAACTTCTCCATACCCTTATCTGTAAGAGGATGCTTTGTCATTTGTATTATTATTTTATATGGTATTGTAGCTATATCTGAACCTACTTTAGCTACCTCCAGTACTTGTATTGGATTTCTTATACTTGCTGCAATAATTTCTGTTTTAATATTGTATATTTTAAATATCTTAGCAATATCGGCTACAACCTCAATTCCACCATTACCTATATCATCTAATCTTCCTACAAAAGGACTAACGTAGCTTGCCCCAGCTTTTGCCGCAAGAAGTGCCTGCTGAGCAGAAAAAATTAAAGTCACATTAGTTTTTATTCCGATTTTATGGAGCTCTGCTACTGCTTTTAAGCCCTCTAATCCCATTGGTATTTTTACTATTATATTTTTATTTATCTTTGAGAGCTCTTTTCCTTCTTTAACCATACCTTCTGCGTCAGTACTTATAACTTCTCCACTTATAGGTCCGTCAACTATTGAACATATTTCATTTATGACTTCTTTAACATCTCTTCCTTCCTTAGCTACAAGTGACGGATTTGTTGTAACTCCATCAATGACGCCTAACTTAGCCGCTTCCCTAATTTCCTCTACATTTGCTGTATCAATAAATATTTTCATTATAACCTCTTCCTTTCGCTATTTCTTTAAAATGTAAATGACCAAGAGAACTCGGTCATTTACGTTTAATCTATGCATCAGCTTGTTTTTGTCCTTTAGCTTTTGATCCTATTGTAATTCCTATAAATACTATTGCTATTATAACTATCAAGCCATAAATGCCAGCCTTAGAAAATACTTTTCCTATATTTCCAACGACTATACCATCAAGACAAAAATCAGAATCACCGAAGGTTGAATTTGCATATCCTAAGCCTCCAAGCAATGGAAGTAAGAATGCTGGTATTGTATTTATGATTAATCCATTAACAAAACATCCTACTACAGTTCCTCTTAACCCTCCTTGTGCATTAGCAAGAACCCCTGCTGCCGCTCCAACAAAGAAGGCTGGTATCAAACCTGGTATTAGCACTGGCAATCCAACAACTGGCAATATTAAGAAGGATACTATAGCGCCTACTAAGGATGCTATGAAACCTATAATTACTGCATTTGGTGCAAATGGGAATATTACTGGACAATCAAGTGCTGGAACTGCATTTGGAACTAGTTTTTCTGAAATACCTTTAAATGCTGGAACTATTTCAGCAAGCATCATTCTAACACCTTGAAGCACCATTACAAAACCTGCAGTAAATCTAAATGCTGACATAATAGCAAATACAGTAATGTCTGTCCCACCTGAAAGTTTTGTTACAAGAGTAGTATCAGCTAAATGTAATGTAAGAACAAATAATATCAACATAACCAAAGCTGTAGATATTACATTATCTTTAAAAAAGCTTAATCCTTCTGGAACATATATATCTTCTGTAGAATGTTCTTTGTTACCTACCAATTTTGAAACTAAAGCTGTAATGGAATACGTTAAACCATTAAAGTGACCCATCGCAATAGAATCACTGCCTGTTACTTTCTTATAGAAAGGCTGAACCATTGCTGGTGTTATAACCATGGCTGCACCTAAAAGTAATGATGCTACAACTATAAGCTCAGGTCCTTTAAATCCTAAAACAGATAATATTGCTGCTAGTAGACCTGCCATGAATAGCATATGATGACCTGTTAAAAATATGTACTTCAATGAAGTGAATCTAGCAATTAAAATATTAACAATGAATCCGAATGCCATAATTAGTGCCATCTCTGTACCAAAGTTCTTTTGAACTAAAGCTATTACTGCTTCATTAGTTGGCACAACTCCTTGTATATGGAAGGCACTTTGAAATGCAGGTCCTAAAATATTGAGATTATCAGAAATTGCAGTTGAACCTAGCTGGAATATTATAAAACCAATAATAGTCTTAAATGTTCCAGTAACAATCTTGGATACTGGCTTTTTTAGGGCAATTAAACCTATCAATGCCATAATTCCTACAACGATTGCAGGTTGATCAAGAAAACTCACAATAAAATTAATCATTATTTTCCCCCCTATAGAATAGCTCTTTGCTATTTATTTAAATTTCTTATTGCTTCCATAACTGTTTCTTCTATTATTTTCTTATCAATTACATTCTTTACATAAACAGTGTTATAGCCTTTATCATCAATTTGAGACTTTAGTTCATAAGTTGTTATAACTAAATCTGCATCTTTACCTGTTAAAGACCCCAAATCACATGCCTCAACATTAGCACTTATTCCATTTTTCTTTAATATATCATCCATATTCATCTTAAGTATTAAGCTCGATCCCATTCCCATTCCACATACAGTTATAATATTCATTTTATTCTTCCTCCTTGTTTTTAATATAATTTGTTATTTCACTAGGCTCAGTTGAATTTAATGCAACTTCTACAAAATCCTTGTCCCCAAGAAATGTAACTAACTGAGACAAAGCCTTTAAGTGACTTGTATGATCCACTGCACATAAACATACTACTAATCTAACCGGATCATTGTCTTTATTTCCAAAGTTAACAGGTTCCTTTAAGGTTACAAGACTCATTCCTATCTTTTTTACACTTTCATCTGGTCTTGCATGGGGCATTGCAATTCCAGGCGCAATTACAACATATGGTCCTAATGTTTTAACACTGTTAATCATGCCTTCAATATACTCTTGCTTTACTACATCATTAGCTTTTAATATTTCTCCTCCAAATCTTATTGCCTGTTCCCAATCCTTTGCATCTACATTCAATTTTATAAAATCTTCTGTCAATACATCCTGTAACATCGGTTCAAAAACTCCTCTCTTAATGTCATTATTTATTGAAAAATAGCTTGCCAATTCTTGTGCTAAATTTTCATCATCTAAAATAGTACAGTTGCGTCTTATTATTTTCATTATTTCTTTTAGTGAAATCTTACGAGTATTATTCGTATAGCTACTATCATACTTTCTTAAAACTGAGCTTATATCATTTATATTTTTTTCTGTTAAAAAAGGATTTACTTCAATACATGGAATATTATTAATACCTAACCTTATAGGCACAGTAGTAATAATCAAGTCAATTTTTTCGCCTTTAAGTGCGTTATTTAAATCATGATATGATACAGTATCAATTATGTTTAAGTTGAAAAGGGACTGTATTTTTGATGACACAAGCCTTGAGGTTCCTATTCCTGTGGCACATACCACGATGACATTTATGTTTGAGCTATCTGCTTTCTTATTTCTTTCTATTGCTGCACCAAAATGTAAAGCTATATACCCTATTTCCTCTTCACTTAATTTACTTCCAGCATATTTTTCTATGCCATAGATAGACATCTTAACCGCATAAAATACTTTTTCATAGGATTCTTTTATTTCTTTTATCAACGGATTTTTTAGTGTAATATCATGCTTTAATCTATATATTGCTGGCCTAATATGCTGTATAAGTCCATTTAATAACTGCTTATCATAAGCCAAATTAATATTTAAAGCTGAACTAACCTTTTTAATTAAATCATTAGTAATAAATTCAATTGTTCCCCAATCTGCATCATCATTCTTTGATATAGAAACATTGCTTCCTAATAAATGAATAGTTATATATCCAATTTCATCTACTGGTATAACAATCTGGAACTTATTTTCAAGTGCCTTTGCAATGCTTGATGCAACAACAAATTCCTTTGTAATTTGAAGTGCCTTTAGCTCCTCTTTTTGCATTACAATGTCTTTTTCTTCTTTTATTCTTTTTATTGCAATAGCTATGTGAATAACTAATCCAGAATAAGCTTCATCCGTAAATTTTGTTTCTAGCTGTTTTTCTCCAAGGTGTAAGCAATCTTCTATATAAGAAATATCAATATCCTTAAAAAACTGCTTTTTGTACTTTTCTAAAGCAAATTCTGATTTTGAAACCTTGGGGTATTTTATTAAATTAAGCGCCTTATAAATATCAACATTATCTGTAAGTAGGTTCATTGCTGCCTTTCTCAAATACTTTTCTTCTCCAGCAATCATTACTCCATGCCTTTTACAAGGTTTAAGCTCTATACTTTTATCTTCTAGCCATTCTCTTACCTTGTCCATATCTTTTAAAATAGTGCTTCTACTTACAAGCAAGTCCTCTGCTAGTTTGTCCATTGTCACGTAATTCCTGCTTTCCAATAGCTCAATAAGAATCATGGTAACTCTTTCATCCTGAGATAGTGAATATTGATTTAAATCAACTTCACCAATTAAACTTAGTAAACTGCTTTTTTCTGTTGAACTGCATTTATAGGCTATGCCTTCATTAGGTTTTCTAATTAATTGTGGCAAATTACTACTTTTCAAGAAATCATCTATCTTGTCAAGATCATATCTTATAGTTCTGTTACTGACTCCAAAATTCTTTGATAAATTTGAAATGCTTATATATCCTTCAGCATTAATAACTTCATATAATAACTTTGAACAACGTTTATTCAGCATAGGTATACCATCTTTCTAACTTTAGTACTAAATTATATTTAATTTTCATTACAACCTTATTATAATATATCTATACGTTTACACAAGATTATAATCTTTCATTGAAATGTGGCAAAAAAATATTTATTTTTCCTTAGGCTCAATTTATAGTGCTATAATTTTAGTATTAAATAATATTTAGGAGCATGTGGAAAATATAGTTATCCCTTTTTAAGAGCCGCCAATAAGGCTTCATACCCGATATATTAAAATCTATAGAATACCTTTTTTCACCTCCTCCTATAAAAAGGAAGTGTATTTAATGACCGAGGACAGCAATTTAAACATATCTGAAATGCTAAAATTTTCAATGGATTTATGGGAAAAACATAAGGATGAATGGGCTCCAATGGAACCTGAAAAAGGCAAAAATTTTATATTGTATATGATTGAAGAAATAGGTGAGGTTATCGCTGTAATAAAGAAAAAAGGCGAAGATGAAATCATGAACAATCCTGCCGTAAGAGATCATTTCGTTGAAGAACTTTGTGATGTTATGATGTACTATATGGATACCCTTAACCGCTTCAAGGTATCTCCAGAAGAGTTTTCAAAAGCCTATGTTAAAAAATTTGAACATAACATGAAAAGAGACTACACAAAACAATATAAGGAAATGCCACAATAATAATTGTTGCGAACTAAAAATCAGAGAACAGAGTACAATGAAGGTTGATTTTCTTCCATTTCACTACAGAAAATCTAAAACTTATAAATGATACTATTTCAGTATAAGGATTTATATATAGTGGACTATACAAGTTTACATCCAAAATTCCGTAGGTACGGAGGAATTTTTTCCTTGCACTACCGTGGGAGCAAAGTAACAATGCTGAAGGAACAGTTTAAAAAAATTCTAATAAATCTTAGCTCAAAAATCATAAAATGCTTAGAGTTTTAAATCTGTTTGAGCTATCGGCGAGTTATTGAAATTTCTTAGTATTTTATGATTTTTGAGTCTTAGATTTATAGAGTTTTTTAACGCGACGAAGCATTGTTACTTTGCAATAAATTCTTTTCTTTTTTAGTAAGTCCTTTAAACACAAGATCATAAGAAATATCTATTAAAAACTTTACTTTCTCATCATCAAGATCTTCCCCTACCGTTATAGTATTCCAATGCTTTTTATTTAAATGATATCCCGCTTCCACAGCTTTGTAATCTCTTCTCAAATCTATAGACATAAACGGATCACACTTTAGGCTTATTTTCAAAATTGAGCTATGTATATTTGTAAGCAAAAACATTTTGGAGCCAACCTTCATAACAAGAGTTTCTCCATCAAAGGGAAAGGTTTCTGTTACACCTTTTTTTGCTTTGCAATATTTTTTTACATCCTCTAAATTCACATAAACACCACCTTATAAGGAACAAAAAATCCACTCTTTTAAGTATGCCCTAATTATAGCATCATGCCAAGCATTTTTTAACCCTTAAAACTCCCTTTTAACTAATAATAACTTTTACAGGAAATTAATTATTGATTAACTTTAAACAATATACTATAATAAAAATAAATATTTTATAATTAAAGGGGAGAATAAAATGAGTGTTAAAGAAAAAATATTAGAAGTAATGAAAGAAGCCGGCAAACCAGTAAGTGCTGGTGAAGTTCAAAAGCTATCTGGTTTAGACCGCAAGGAAGTTGATAATGCATTTAAAGAATTAAAAAAGGAAAATGCCATCGTATCACCTGTTCGCTGTAAATGGGAACCAAACTTATAAAACAATAATATTGCAGTATATTAAATAAAGGTCATAAGTCTAAGAGACCAATTACTAAAAGCCTAAGAAGTTTCAATAATACGCTGAACGCTCAGACAGATTGAAACATCTAAGGCTTTTAATAATTAGTTTCCAAGATTTATTGACCTTTATTTAAATTGTTCTGCAAAATCATAAAATCTTTATATAATATATAGGAGTATGAAAAAATAAAAATATAAATTATACTGACCTTTTGTTTCGATAAGTTGTTATACATAGTGAAAGGTACTTTTCAATTTATACAGATATACCATTTCAACTACCAAAATCAATTTGCACCACAATATCTAAAAGCCGGAATTTTAGAATAAATTAATTTTCAAGTTTCAAGAGATCTATCTCTACTACATAAGGAGGAAGCTTAGTGGACAAAGACTATTTTCTAATACGGAGAATGAAGCAGGGCGATGAAACCGCTGTTGATGATTTTGTAAAGCGATATTATAGCGATATATATAGCTATTGTTATTATAAGCTGCCCGATAAGTGGCAAGCTGAAGATATAGTGCAAGAGACCTTTACTAATTTCTTCAAGAATTTTAACAGCTATATTCATAAAAATAAGGCAAAGAATTATCTTTATGTAATTGCGGGAAACTTGTGCAAAAACGAATATAAAAAACATAAAGAAGTATCCGCCTTGGAAACAAAAGAATCACCAATAGCTGCAAAGGAAATTCAAAAGGAAATTAATCTTAAAATATCAATTGAGCAAGAAATATCTAAGCTTCCAGACGAATTCAAGGAAGTAGTCATCTTACACTATTTTCAGGAACTTAAACTTAGAGAAATTGCCAAAATACTAGGCATCAGCATTTCACTCGTAAAATATCGTCTCTCAGAAAGTAAAAAGATGCTAAAAAGCAGTATGAATAAGGAGGATTTTTATGAATACTCATTTGAATAAAAAAATTCCAGCTTATGACGAAGAAAAAATGCTTCATACAATTAAAGCTGCTAAAAAAGAATACCAAAAACAAATGCTTTTAAAACCAATGAGCGGCTTCGAGTTTCTATTTCAACAAATGTTATTCTTAAGCAAAAGATATTGGATTACACAACTTATTGTTTTTTTTGTATCAGCTTTTAGTTTGGGCTTCATGAACCTAAACAATGGAATAGGTGAAAACAAAATGATATATTGCGCGGTTTTTGCACCACTATTAATTATATTTTCAATACCTGAGCTTTGGAAAAACATCTCTTCTAATGCCTATGAAGTAGAAAATACTACCTACTATGATTTAAGAAAAATATATCTCTCAAGATTAATACTAGTAGGAATGTTCGACTTAATAATAGCAACCCTATTAACTGGAATAATAGCACATACAAATGGATTTTCAGCTTACGCGGCAATAATCTATTTCTTTGTACCGTTTAATTTTGACTGCTGCATATGCTTCTTTGTGTTATGCAGTACAAAAATGCGTTCAGAACTTATAGCAGTAAGCAGCTGCTTAATTGGAGCAGCTTTTTGGTATCTACTTGTAAGAGACTATCATGTATATGAATTATTGCAGATGAAAACTTGGTATCTACTTTTGATTCTTTCTTTCGTGTATCTTATTTTTACAGGAAGAAGAATTGTAAAATCCAGTAAGAATTATTTGGAGGTGTGCAGATGAAACTAGAAGTAAATGATTTATGTAAAAATTTTAAAGAAAATGCAGCCGTTAGTCATATAAACTTTATCCTAGAAAAAGGAGTATATGGACTATTAGGCGCTAATGGTGCAGGGAAGACAACACTTATGCGAATGCTAAGTTCATTAATTATGCCTACTAACGGAACTATACAGTATGACAATGAAAACATACAAGAAATGAATGAAAGATATAGAAGAATTATCGGCTATTTGCCTCAGGAATTTGGGTATTATCCTGGCTTCTCTGCTGAGGATTATCTATTATATATAGCTGCATTAAAAGGTTTAAGACCATTAATTGCCAAAAAACGTGTAAGTGAATTATTAGAAATTGTTTCATTAACAAAGGTCAGAAAAAAGAAAATCAAAACTTTTTCAGGTGGAATGAAGAGAAGACTTGGAATTGCCCAAGCAGTTTTAAATGATCCAAAAGTATTAATATTAGATGAGCCCACAGCAGGCTTAGATCCAAAAGAAAGAATAAGGTTTCGCAGCCTTATAAGCCATATTGCCAAAGAACGAATTGTCCTACTATCTACACATATTGTTTCAGATCTAGAATCCATAGCAAAAGAAATTTTAATCATGAAAGAAGGAAATATTATTGCACAAGGTAGCATAGAAAAATTACTATGTGAAATAAATAATAAGGTTTGGACTTGCCTCGTAGATTTAAAAAAGGCGGATGAATTACGTTCTATTTATATATTAAGCAATGAGAAAAACTGTAATGACAAAGTTGAACTTAGAATTATTTCTGAAACAAAACCATTAGCTTCAGCTATTAATGTTGAACCTACACTAGAAGACTTGTTCATATATTATTTTGGAGAGGTGAACGAATTTGCAGATTTTGAAATATGAACTTAAAAAAATATTTTATAGAAAAAGCTCAATAATTAGTTTAATACTGTTGGCTGCTTGCCTAGTATTAATGTTGTTCTTTTCTATATCAGATATAACCTATACCGATAAAAACGGAAATGACATCAAAGGAATACAAGCAATAAAGCCAATAAAAAGTGCCAAAATGGAATGGAGTGGCTATCTAACAATTGAAAAAATTGGAAAAGTATTAAAAGAAAATGAAAGCATAAATTCGGACAGTAAATATTCTGGCATGAAGGACGATAACATTAAGCTGTCAAATATGCAATATTCTAGAAAACAGGGTTTTGAAGATATACGTGATCTAATTAATTATTCTTATGGGAAACCTAATTCTTATGATTATAATGTTATTGATAAATTAAATCCTAAAGTTGCAGATACATTTTATTTAAATAGAATTAGTCAATTAAAAAACTTCTTATCTAGTAGTAAAGCAAGTAACCTTACCAAAAATGAAAAAGAATATTTATTAACTTCTGAAAAAACCTTAACTACACCACTTAAATATTCCTATGCTGACGGCTTTAGTAAGGTATTTGAAGAAAGTATATCAGTAAATTTCGCTTTAGCCTTTGTAATATGCATTTTAATAGCACCAGTATTTTCTATAGAGTATCAGACAGGTAGTGATTCAATTTTGCTCTCCACTGAACATGGAAAGAAAAAAGGAATTGTATATAAGCTTATTGCTGGATTCTTATCTACGTCTCTAGTTTACTTAATTGCTTCTGCTTTAGTATACGGCTTTATTTTTACCATATTTGGATTTAATGGTTGGGACTGTCCTATTCAAACATCTATGGATGGATGGAAGAGCTTTTATCATATAACAAATCTTCAAGCTCTTTGTATGGTATTACTGCTTGGTTATCTGGGCTGTTTATTTATAAGCGCTTTAGCTATGTTTCTTTCATCCAAAGTGAAATCATCTTTTTCAACTATTATTTTCTTAGTTTTATTTATTTTTATACCTTCAACAGTCGGGAAACAGATGTTTAAAGGAAGTGTATGGGATAAGCTCTTAAACTTATTTCCTCATCAGATGATACTGGGATGGCCCTTAATAACTTCTTATACCTTTTATGATGTAGGCAAAGTCATAACCCCTTTTAAACTTCTTCCTGTTTTATATGGTGTACTTGCAATTATATTATTGCCGCTAACTTATAGATCATTTAAGAACCATCAAGTAGCTTAAGCAGAGTACAATTGACAGTTAAGGATGATTTACCTTTTGCTTTGCTTAGGTAAATCTTAAAGCTTAATAATGTCAGCTGCGCTGAACATTATATTTTAAGCGCTTCGCGCGAATTAAGCTTAAGATTTTTATCAGCATAGAAAAATCATCCTTCATTGTACTCTGTCAATTGTTAACTGTCCACTGTTATAGCTTCGAGTTTAGTTCATCAGTCCTTTTATAGCACTATTCTTTTCATTTATATTACTTTGTATATTTTTATACGGTATACTGAATTCCGCATGATCCCCTAGTGCATGTGGGACATTTGTACTTATGACAATAGAATCCTTTGTTAAATAGCTAAACGTACTTGATGGATTAATATTTTCAACATCTGGACTATCAGCTCCATTAAAGTATTTAATTAGGTCATTCGTACTGATATTATCATTAACATACTTTATAATTTGTGCTTGCTCCTCCTTGGTATAATTACTCCCTGAATCTACATATTGACCTTTCTTAAAGGCATTTGCAAGATTTACATCTACATTAACTAAATCAGATAATCTAAGCTTTTTTGCATCCCTTATACTAATATTTGTAGTATAAAATATATTACTTGGATGGGCCGCATTAGGAGCACTTGCCACACCTAAATATTGAATGCTGAGCAAATCTGGAGTTTGTAATTTCACATTAAATTTAAGCTCCAGATTTGAATCCTCTGCAATATTTCTATTTATATATGCTAATACATCATTCTTGATCAATTGATTTATTGTGCTTTGCTTATTAGCATCACCCAAATTAGTAATCTCAGGATAATTCACGGTTATATTTTTATTTTTATATACATTCTGAGTTATACTATAAATCCTTGTTGACCCATTTGAACTTTGTGCAGTGGATTTGTTTTCATTTTCCTTACTACTAGTTGTATTTTCAGCTACACTCGCAGTACCAGGCTTCTTATTTTGTTCTACCCTGCTGCTCTGCATGTTATCCTTAGTGGAAGTAGCTTTAGTCTTCTGAGTATTTGTACATGCAACTGTAAAAAGACTTGCAGCTATTAATAATGCAATTTTAAGCTTTTTATTCATTAACATCCTATCCTTTCTATATAGTGAAACTAAACTTTACTCTTTTCTTACTATATGAATTGCGAAACCACCAATCTCCTGTTCCAGATAAATAAGCTTCATTTTTTTATCTTCACTATATTGTACTGATTCATGGTTGAATTTTATTCCTTTTCCTTCTAAATACTTAACAGCTTCTTCTACATTTTCTGTACCAAAGCCAATATGCCCATATGTTCCAAAACCCTTATACTTCATTATTTCAACCCCACTGCCAGCAAATACAGAAATCTTAGTTTCCTTATTATCAAAATCAAATATGCTGCATAACAGTGCTGCTACTTCCTTAGCCTTTGCTGCATCTTCTGTATTTATACCAACATGTGCAAGTGTAAATACTGGTCTTTTTATTTTTTCCATAAAACCACACCCCATTCTATTTTTATATATGGATAAAACCGCTTCAACTATTGGAATTCATGTTCACCATAATGCCTAGAAGACGGCATTTTGGTACAAATAAATTTCAAGTTTCAGAGTGGTTCATCTACAATTATATATTAATATTTTTATATTCACGTTTGCAATTTATTTTAACAAAGTTTTTAAATAAAAAAGCAGAGAGAACCATATAAAATATTCTCCCTGCTTTTATTTTTAGCCTTTTATTTTCTTAAAAAATCCTTTAAGTTTTGAACCACTTTCCTCTGATGCTTCTTCAATTTTTACGACCTCATAACCAGCATCTTCAACTGCAGCCTTTATTTTTTCATCTTCTACATCATTGCTTATTACTGCACATTTCTTTTTTAAATCCACCTTTACATCTGATGCTCCTATGCTTTCTAGAGCCTCCTTAGTATGCATTACGCAGTGCTGACAGCTCATTCCTTCAATTGATATTTTCTTTGCCATTTTTATCCTCTCCTTTATATATTATCTTATGGGTTTAAACCCTTTAAGTCTAAGTGCATTTGTAAGAACAGATACTGAACTAAAACTCATAGCAAGTGCTGCTATCATTGGATTTAGCAGTGGTCCATGGAACAAGTACAATATTCCCATAGCTACTGGTATTCCAAGAGTATTATATCCAAATGCCCAAAACAAATTTTCTTTTATATTTTTTATAGTTTTTTTGCTAAGATCAATAGCTGTACCAACATCCATTAAATCGCTTCTCATTAAAACTATATCGGCAGATTCAATTGCAACATCTGTACCTGAACCTATTGCCATTCCTATATCTGCCTGTGCTAAAGCTGGCGCATCGTTTATTCCATCTCCAACCATAGCAACCTTTCTACCTTCGTCTTGAAGCTTCTTAACTTCACTTGCTTTATCCTCTGGCAAAACCTCTGCAAGTACCCTATCAATTCCAACTTGTTTTGCTATGGCTTCGGCAGTTCTTCTATTATCTCCTGTTATCATTGCAACTTCTATGCCCATGTTATGAAGCTTTTCTATAGCTTTTTTACTATTTTCCTTAACAGTATCAGAAACAACTACTATACCAGCAATTTTATCATCAATAGCCTCATACATTGGAGTTTTTCCTTCTGCCGCAAGTTTATCTGAAACTTCCTTTAAAGCCTCTAGTCCCATATTTCTTTCATCCATTAATTTTTTATTTCCAAGTAAAACCTTTTTACCATCTATCACTGCTTCGATACCCATACCAGGTATAGCTTTAAAATCCTTAACCTGAAGAAACTCAATATTCTCTTCTTCTGCTTTTTTAACTATTGCCTCTCCAAGTGGATGTTCTGAATTTTTTTCAGCTGATGCGGCTATTTGAAGCAAATAACTGTTATTAATGCCTTCAGCAGTAACAATATCTGTAACCTTGGGCTTTCCTTCGGTTATAGTTCCTGTCTTATCAAAAACCACTGTCTCAATCTTATGGGTGTTTTCAAGTGCAGTTCCATTTTTTATAAGTACTCCATATTCTGCACCCTTTCCAGTTCCAACCATGATTGCAGTTGGTGTTGCTAAGCCCAGTGCACATGGACATGCAATTACAAGTACCGATATAAATATGGTAATTGTAAAAGTAATATCCTTTCCTGATAAATACCACGCTGCAGCAGACACAATTGCTAAAATAATTACAACAGGAACAAAATAACCGGATATTATATCTGCAAGCTTTGCAATTGGAGCTTTTGACCCTTGTGCTTCCTCAACAAGCTTTATTATTTGAGATAAGGCTGTATCCTTACCAACCTTAGTAGCCTCATATTTTATCGATCCGTTTTTATTTATACTAGCACCTATAATATCTGCTCCAACATTCTTTTCCACAGGGATGCTTTCCCCTGTAAGCATTGATTCATCAACTGATGTGTTTCCTTCTACAACTCTTCCATCAACAGGCAGCTTTTCTCCTGGTCTAACTACTATGATATCTCCTACTTTAACCTCATCTATAGGAATTTCTACTTCTTTATCCTGACGTATAACCTTAGCTGTCTTTGGTGCAAGTCCCATAAGCTTTTTTATTGCTTCTGAAGTTTTTCCTTTAGAAACAGCCTCCATGTATTTTCCCAAGGTTATAAGTGTAAGTATGACACCTGCAGATTCAAAATAAAGCTGAGCTGATTTGTTGGCAGCAAAAATTTCATATACCCCAAACAAGCTATATAAAAATGCTGCTGATGCTCCAATTGCAACGAGTGAATCCATGTTTGGACTTCTTTTAATAAGCGTTTTAAAACCAACCTTAAAAAACTTTCTGCCCTCAAACATTATTGGCAAAACGAGCAAAAGCTCTATAATTGAATAAGCCTTTTGATGCATCATTGGATCAATTGCTTCTGGAAGCATCATGCCAAAACCTTGAAGTATCATTGGCCCCATAGCTATAACTAAAAGTGGTACAGCAAATACAGCCGATATAACAAATCTTCTCCACAGTGAAGTTATATTCTTTTCCTTTGCTTCTCTATCCTCATCAACTGAAATTACATCTTCCGATGCCTTATATCCTGCTTTCTCTATTGCTTCCTCTATATCCAAAACACTTACTTTTGATGTATCAAAGCTTACACTTAATTTCTCCGTTGCTAAATTAACATTAGCTTCAGTTACTCCTTCCAGCTTTCCTGTAACCTTTTCTACAGTTCTAGCACAAGCTGCACAGGTCATTCCCTGTATGCTCAGAGTTTTTTTCGTTGTCTCTATAATTGCCTTATATCCTGCTTTTTCTACAGCCTTCTGGATATCTGGAATACTTAATTTGCTTTCATCAAAATCTATATTAAGCTTTTCTGTGGCTAAGTTTACATTTGCTTCTTTTACTCCATCTAATTTCCTGGATGCCCTTTCAACAGCTCTTGCACAAGCTGCACAGGTCATTCCTTGTATGTCTAATGTTTTGTTCACTATACCTCACCACCTTTACTTACTTGTCACTAATTTTAGAAAGTAATGCTATTATTTCATCAACCTTTTCTTCGCCATTATTATGCAAAAATGCTTCCTTAACGCAGTGATTAAGATGCTGTTTTAATATCAACATATTTGCTTTTTTTAACAGCGAACCGGCTGCAACTATCTGATTTGAAACATCAACGCAGTATCTTCCTTCTTCTATCATTTTTATTATTCCCTCAATTTGTCCCTTTGATGTTTTTAATGCTCTTATTGCAGCTTCTTTTTCTTCATTCATGTATACCCCTCCCCCGTACGGTGGTCTGCATCTTTAAAATACCACTTATTATTTTAAAAGTCAATAGATATTGATTATCTTTTTCATTAAGTATTGTTCCAAAATTATATTAATATATTCGTATGTAGAAGTTATGAAGAAATAATTGTAGGTAAACAACATGAAAGTGGTGATTCTAAGCGAGTGCTTACTTGAGGTATAGAAGGATAACGATCATATACGGGGTTTGGGATGTAATCCCATTATCCTTCTTTAACTTGTATTAATCATCTATATATTAGCCCAAGCCCCGTGTATGTTTACTTGATATTATATCACTAAGTTACTCAATTACATTGCCATATCTTCTATCTCTTTTAGAAAAATCATAAATTGCTTTTTTCAAGTCATCCTTTTTAAAATCTGGCCATAATACATCAGTGAAATATAATTCCGTATAGGCCATTTCCCAAAGTAAAAAATTAGATAATCTTTTTTCTCCGCCCGTTCTAATAAATAAATCTGGTTCAGGAATATCAGTTGTATCCATGTGTGAAGCAAACAAATCTTCGTTAATTTCTGAAGCATCTAACTTGTTATTTAAACATTCTAATGCTATTTTTTTAGTTGCACGTATAATTTCATCTTTTCCACCATAATTTAATGCAAGTTGAAGCTTTAGCCCTGTACAATTTGCTGTTGCCTTCTCTAAATTATTTATTAAACTTTGAAATTCATTATCCAAACTTTTCACATTTCCTATTATTTTAACTTGCATATTATTACTTATTGACATTTTAACAATTTTATTCAAATATTCCTTCAATAAAGTCATCAAGCCTTCAACTTCATCTTTCGGACGTCTCCAATTTTCTGTTGAAAAAGCATATACTGTCAAATATTCTACTCCCAAATCATATGTATCTTTACATATACTTTCTAATGTTTTGGCACCTTGTCTATGTCCAAACGTTCTTGGCATGAATCTCTTTTTTGCCCAACGACCATTTCCATCCATCATAATTGCAATATGTTTTGGAATTTTTATAGTATTCATCGTTTATATTCCCCCATCGTTTATTTTATATAAATAATCATTACTTCGCGCTTATCTACTATTGTTTATAAATGTAATAATAATATACTCCTGTATTTCAGTCTTAACTAATTCACATATAAAAATCTGATACATCTTATGAATATACTTCTAGTGTTCATTTTAAATCCCAACAAATATGACGATATATTAGATATTGGTTTTGTTTACACAGAATTAAAATCCAATAAATTTCAAATCACTCATTTTTCAGAGGATGAGATTATTTTAATTACATGTCCTAATAACAAATCAAAAGTTTTTTATAAAGAAGTATCAAATCTACCACTGCTCTATACAGATCTAGGCGAAAATTTCTTTGAATGGTTAAGCTCTATATTTGGAGATAGTCCATTATTAAAACTATCAACCGATGAAACTTCATATGTAATTGATTTTGTTAAAGCTGGCTTTGGCTATGCATTTGTCACTAAATCTTCGGTAAAAAGTGACCTTCTATCTGGGGAATTAATACAAGTGAAAATAGAAGGTTCTTTACCGCCTGAAAGACAAATATATATGATTATTAATAAAAGCAGAAAAGATTCTATTGCTGTAAAAAACTTTTTAAAAATAGTATAATATGAATTATTCTAATGAAGCTTCTAATAAATGCTTTCCAGTTTTATGAACAGAGCTAACCTCTCTATACATGCTTTCATAAAAATCAATGCTTGCCTTTCTACGCTTCTCCGCAATTGCCTTTGCACGATCAGTAAAAAATTTATCATACACATTTTTTAGTTTCCAATTATACTCTTTAAAAAATGACGGTGGCTCATCACCATTTCCATCAAGAACCTTGTCATTGCTATCAACAGAATACAGCGGCTCTGACACAATCCCCTTGTACATCATAGTTCTTGCTATTCCAATAGTTCCTGTAACATCTAGCTTGTCTGCATCAAATAAAATTTTTGCTTCAATTGTTCTAGGCAAATTATCATTTCTATATCTATGAGCAAATATGCAATTCCTCACATGATTAGCTTTGCTTTCCTTCCACCCTATTTCACATAAATACTTGTATGCCATATCAGCGCCAACAACAGCATGATCACATTCTGGATTTTTAAACTGTGCTTCACGCCCAATGTCATGCAAAAGACAAGCAGCAATTAATACGTCCTTATCAATATTGTACTCACTTGCTATATCTAAAGCAGAATACAGCACACGATAGATATGATGGCAATCATGTGCACCATCTCTCATGCACGTAAGCATATAATTTTCGATTTTTAAATACATTTCTTTTTCCATGTTTAACACTTCTTTTTTAATTATTTTTTTCTTTATCAATTTCACGCTTATAAAAATCAATCTTCCCATCTAATTTCATCAAATGTTCCTGCAATTTTTCTATTTCTTCTTTAAGTGCAAGCCTATGCTTTATGAGCATTTCCATTCTCTCATTCATTGTAGTCTTACCCATGGCACGCAGCTTTGCATATTTCTTAATTTCCTTAATGGGCATTCCTGTATCCTTTAATCTTTTTATGAATTCTATCCAGCTTATGTCGTCTTCACTATAAACTCGCCTGCCATTTTTCTTATGCTGGGGAGCAATCAATTCTTCCTTTTCATAATATCTCAGTGTAAAGGAACTTATACCTATAAGCTTTGAAAATTCTCCAATTGAATAATCCATATAAATTCTCCTCAATAAACACTTGACTTAGAGTTTACTCTAAATTGTACAGTATAAGTATATTATATAATTTTTATTAGTAAATCGCTATTTGCTTTCACAAAATTTAGATTTTACTCAAAATTTTATGAATATAAAGCAGCTGATTTACTAAAAAATTTAAGGAGGCATTTCAAATGAGAGATGATAATAAAAAATATATAACTATTACAGGTGCTAGTTCTGGTATTGGCTATGAAACAGCAAAGGCTTTTGCTAAGCGTGGAAAAAATCTAATCATTGTTGCCCGTCGTAAAAATAATTTAGAAAAGTTAAAAGAAGAAATCTTAAAAGAAAATTCAAAACTGGATATAATAATAAAAGCAATAGATTTATCTATAACAAAAAATATCTACAAGTTATATGAGGAGCTAAAAACCTATGAAATCGAGGCTTGGATTAATAATGCAGGCTTTGGTAACTATGATAGTGTTGCAAATCAGGATTTAACTAAAATTGAAAATATGCTTCATTTAAATGTAGAAGCTTTAGCAATTTTATCTTCACTTTATACTCATGACTACAAAGATGTTCAAAACACCCAATTAATTAATATTTCTTCCGCAGGTGGTTATACTATTGTACCAAATGCAGTCACTTATTGTGCAACTAAGTTCTTTGTAAGTACTTTTACTGAAGGATTATCACGAGAACTAAAAGAATGTCATGCTAAATTGCAAGCAAAGGTTTTAGCACCTGCTGCAACAAAAACAGAGTTTGGAAAAGTTGCTAATAATACCACTGAGTATGATTATGACAAAACTTTTGGTACTTATCATACCAGTAAGCAAATGGCTGATCTTTTACTTAAATTGTATGATAGCAATGAAAGTGTGGGATTTGTAGACAGAGAAAACTTTGAATTTAAACTTAGCTCGCCGCTGTTTCCTTATGCGGGAAATTCTATCCATAACCAAAAAATAAGTGATAAATAATGTGAAGTAACAATGCTTCGTCACATTAAAAAGATTCTATAAATCTAAGTCTCAAAAATTATAAAATCCTAAGAGTCTTCAATAACTCACCTATGGCTCAAACAAATTTAAAACTCTAAGTATTTTATAATTTTTGAGGCAAGATTTATTAGAATTTTTTTAAACTGTTCCTTCAGCATCATTACTTCACTCCCACGGTAGTGCTAGGAAAACGGAGAAAAATATACCTTGCATTTCCGGTTTAGCGAAGTAACAGTATTGAAGAGATGATTTAAATGAAAGCTAATAAATCTTAGGTGACGATTGTTAAAAGGCTTAAGACAAGAAGGATAATGGGTTAAAACCCAAACCCCACATATGTTTACTTTCAATCTGTTTGAGCCAAAGGCGAGTTATTGAAACTTCTTAGAATTTTAACAATCTTTAAATTCCATTATACTTATTAATATCATATTCACATATGAACAACATCTTTCAAAAGGTACTCCATAAGTTACTATATTATACATTAAATTTCATAAATAGTTCACAAAAAACACCTATAAATTATATCTACTATTCTAAAATGCTAATGCTTTCATTGTCATCAATTGTAAAGAGTGGAAGCTTTTCTATGTATATTATATCATCTCTGTTAGCTGCATCTCCCTCTGCAAGTATAGCAGCTTTTGCAGCAATTATGCCACCAGCTTTTTTAACTAAATCTTCTATTGTCTTAAGTGATTCACCTGTGCTTATAACATCATCTACTATAGCTACTTTTTTGCCTTTTATAGCCTCTCCATCACTTTTATCCAAGCATAGTACCTGCTTTTTTTGAGTTGTAATAGAAAAGACCTCTTCCACAATAGGGTCTTTCATGTACGGTTTTATGCTCTTTCTTGCCACTACATAGCTTTTCATATTAAGCTGTTTTGAAACCTCATAAGCTATTGGTATACCTTTAGCTTCTGCTGTAACTATAACATCTACATCTTTAAGCTTTTCTGCAATTAATGGAGCAACATTTTCTATAAGTTCAGTATCTCCCAAAATAACAAAACTGGCTATAGCAAGATCATCCTTTATCTTCATTATTGGAAGTTCTCTCTCTAAATTTCCTACTTTTAATTTGTACGTATTCATTCATGCACCTCGTAAAATATATTTACTACTATTATACAACGTACAAAATTAAATTTATAGTGCTTAATATTCGTATTTTAACTATTCAACACCAACATAATAACTGCTATTAACATTCATTTCATTTCCATTTATAAGAACTAATTTATCATCCTCCCATTTAACATTAATGTTTTTGGAATTTATACTCCATAATATATTACGTGAAGTTCCAGTTTCTTTGTTATATATTTCAACCCTTGCTGCATCACCATATAATACTGAATTACATTTATAGACTTTCATTATTTTCGTACTATCTTTAGAAGCAATCTGAGATAAGCACACGCCCTTTGGCAACCCAACCATTCCATTTGAACTCCATATTTTAATTGAATACATTAGAACTATAATTGCTATAATTGGAAATGCTATAATCAATTTCTTTTTACACTTCATAGTTTTAAGCACCTTTCTTAATATACATTTTTATCATAATTTAATTATATATTAACTTAATTAAATTAACAATTAAGTTAATATATTCAATAAAATTAGATTTTGTTTGTTATTCCGCAAATTTGTTTTATTTTTTTAATTATTGTTACTAAAAATAATTTGCACTTCTCAATCTCAAGTTTTCTTTTAAAATCTAATTCTAGTATTATTTTTCTGATTTTGACTTTCTTTGACCTTTAAGCTATTATATACATGTAAACAGAAATGAGGCAACAACATAGTGAAGCATATATGCTTTACTATGATTATATAAATAAAAAATATAAAATTATTAGGAGGTTGTTAACATGTTTGGAATGGTTCCTTTTAGAAGAAATAACAATAGTGTAGCAAAAAGAGGTGATTATTTCGAAGATTTCTTTAATAACTTTTTCTCAGATGATTTCTTTGCACCAGCAGTATTCAATAACAGCAGTTTTAAAGTAGATGTTAAAGAAGATGACAACCAATATTTAGTTGAAGCAGATTTACCAGGAATGAAGAAGGAAAATATTTCTCTTGAATATGAAAATAATTACCTAACTATATCAGCAAAAAGAGAAGATGTATTAGAAGATAAAAGAGACAACTATGTAAGGCGTGAAAGAAGCTATGGAGAATTTAAAAGAAGCTTCTATGTTGATAATGTAGATGAAAGCAAAGTAGATGCTTCATTTACTGATGGAGTTTTAAAAATAACTCTTCCAAAGAAAGAAAAAGGAAAAGAAAATAGAAGACAGATAGACATACACTAGAAAAGTAATAATGCTTCGTCATGTTAAAAAGCTTCTATAAATCTAAGGCTCAAAAGTAATAAAATCCTAAGATATTTCAATAACTCGTTGAAAAAACACTCAAGCAATTGAAATATCTAAGTATTTTATTACTTTTGAGCCAAGATTTATTAGAAGCTTTTTAAATCATTCCTTCAGCATTGTTACTTTTCCCTCACGGTAAGTGCAAGAAAAAAACTCCTCCGTATCTGCGGAATTTTGGATGTAAACTTGTACAGTCATTATATATAAATTCGTATAATACATTATATAAAAAACATTATTGTTGACCGAACAAATGCAATAATATCTTATCTACAAATGGTGCCAAAAATAAATTTTAAATTTTCTGTAGCAAAGCGGAAGAAAATCATCCTTAGCTGTGAACTGATTTAATTTACTTCTTGTTTGGATTCTTAGGAAACCAGCCTTTTTCAACTCTCTTTTCTTGGTTAAAAATTTCTCCAATGCTCCAAAAACAAGAAAATCCGATCACTCCAATTATGGCAGATAAAACTGTACTTTTAATATACAAAGAAGCTGCGGCAAATATTATTCCCAAGACCAAAAACAGCGGCCATATCTTTTTTGTAAAATAATATTCACACTTTATCACAATAGGGTGAAAAACTCCAATTATTAAAAACGAAGCAATTCCAATTATAATTCCATCTTTATTCAATATATCCTCTCCCCAAATTACTCATACATAAAAACGTATGAATAAATAATAATCAATTTAATTATACTGTAAATATCAAATAAATATTAAGCTTCAATAAAATTCTATTGAAATATTTTTTGTAAGTGGTAATATATAACTAAAGATAATATTTATTAAATAATATTAATTATTAAAGTTAGGTGGTGTATTCATGTTCGAAAATATATCCCAAAATAATGTTTATAAAAATCTCATTAACGGAAAATGGGTTGAAGCTAAAAATAAAAATACAATAGAAATATCTTCACCAGTAGATGGAAAATTCATAGGAAAACTTCAAGCACTCTCAAAAGAAGAGGTTGATGAAGTTTTTGAAGGTTCAAGAAAGGCGCAAAAGGCTTGGGCTGATACCCCTGTAAATGAGCGTTCTAAAATACTTCATAAAGCTGCAGATTTATTAGAAGAAAATGCAAAAGAGCTTGCAAAAATTTTATCAAGAGAAATCTCAAAAGACTTAGATTCATCACTATCAGAGGTTGTAAGAACTGCAGATTTTATAAGATTCACTGCTGATGAAGGGATGCATCTTGAAGGTGAAACCATAGGCTCCGATAGTTTTCCTGGTTTCAAAAAAAATAAAGTATCCTTAGTAACGAGAGTACCTTTAGGCGTTGTTCTAGCTATATCTCCTTTTAACTATCCTGTTAACTTATCTGCTTCAAAGATTGCCCCTGCTTTAGTTGGAGGTAATAGTGTTATATTAAAACCTCCTACCAATGGTGCTATAAGTGCACTTCATCTGGTAGAAATCTTTAATGCCGCAGGACTTCCAGCAGGAGTTTTAAATACTGTAACAGGAAGAGGCTCTGAAATAGGCGATTATCTAGTAACTCACAAGCTAGTTAACTTTATAAACTTTACAGGAAGCACAGAGGTAGGAAAGCACATATCAGAAATTTCAAAGATGGTTCCTGTACTTATGGAGCTTGGCGGAAAGGATGCTGCAATTATTCTTGAAGACGCCGACCTTGAAGAAGCTGCTGATAATATAGTTTCGGGAGCATACGGATATTCTGGTCAGAGATGTACTGCTGTAAAAAGAGTTTTAGTTTTAGATAAAGTTGCAGATAAGCTTACAGCACTTGTTTCCGAAAGAGTTAAAAAACTAAAGGTAGGAAAGCCAGAAGATGGAGGAAAAGTAACTCCACTTATAAGTAATAAATCCGCAGACTATGTTCAAGAACTTATTAATGATGCTTTAGATAAAGGTGCAAAGTTAGTTGTTGGAAATAAACGTGAAGGAAACTTAGTATATCCAACACTATTTGACCATGTTACAACAGATATGAGAATTGCGTGGGAAGAGCCTTTTGGACCTGTACTTCCTATTATTCGTGTAAGGGACATTGATGAAGCAATTAAAATAGCCAATGAATCAGAATATGGTCTACAAGCTTCAATATTTACTAAAAATATGGATGATGCTTTTTATATCGCTGGTAAACTTGAAGTTGGAACCGTTCAAATTAACAATAAACCAGAAAGAGGACCAGACCATTTTCCATTCCAAGGTGTAAAATCCTCTGGCATAGGAAGTCAGGGAATACGTTACAGCATTGAGGCTATGACAAGACTTAAAGCTATAGTACTAAATATAAAATAAAGAAATTATATGGATTATCACCCTGCCTTGTTATATAGTGTGTAACAAGGCAGGGTGATTTACAAGGAAACGCTACAATTTAATAACTTTGTTTAATCAAAGTGCCATTAAAAATATTCTAATACCCGCTAAAGCAAGAGCTGCTGCAAGACTTTTTATTATAATTTCTCCCTTAAGCCTCTTTGAAAGCTTTGCACCAATTGGAGCTCCAAAAACAACACCTATTGCTAAGGCTGCAATTTTTAGAAATCCCGGCGTAAGCACTCCACTAAACAAGTGAACAAGACTTCCTGATAAAGACATCATAACCAAAATAAAATGGGAGGTTGCCGTTGCTATATGAACAGGAAAGTTTAGAAGATTAACAAGTGCTGGTACATGTATTATACCTCCACCTATCCCAAGAAAACTCGATATGAATCCAACAATTACACTTAAGGCTATTCCTACTGTAGGATTATATGAATATACATACTTAACTCCATCAGCATCAATTAATGTCCTAGTAGTATAATTTTTTTTGCCTTTAAGCTCCTTTTTTTCATTGTTTCCTTTCTTAAGCATTAAAAACACACCGATTATAACCATCATTATTCCAAATATCTTATTAAACATTCTCCTTGGCACATACGATGTAACAAGAGAACCTACTATAGAGCCTGGCAGCGTTGCAATAGCAAATATTATACCTGATTTATAATCAATTTTTTTAAGTCTAGCATAGGTTATTGAACCAGAAAGAGAATTAAAAAATACTACTGCTAACGATATACCCGTTATTACATCTGCTTTTTCATGAGGATACAAAAGCAGTAAAACTGGTACAAGAATGAAGCCTCCACCTGCACCTATTAAAGTCCCAAATCCTCCAACTAATAACCCTATGGGGATTAAGAACAAAAAATTCATCATAAAGGTCACCTCTAAATATGGAATAATTTCAAAAATACTTACAAGCTTATAATCACAACATATTTAACCTTTTATTCCTTACTTATTAATTATCTGCTTTTGCTATGTTTTCACAAAACGCTCCTAAGTATACATTTAATAAAATAACAAACATATAAACTTAAACATAAAATTGTAAATATAGATAAACAAGCTGAAAGGTTGAAATCACTAATGTTATAATTTTACAAGTGATTTTTGAATACTTTAATCAGAGGACAATTGACAGTTAAGGATGATTTATCTTTCACTTCTCTCAGATAAATCTTTAATTATAACTAACGATTCTTAGCTTTGCTAAGCGAGAAAAGCAGGTAATTTTAAAAAATTGGCGCCAGCATAAGTTTAAGACTTTCTATAGTGAAACGGAAGAAAGTCAACCTTAATTGTACTCTGTACTCTAAGTTAAATTATAAGTTCTAAGGATAAACCTACAAACTGGAATTTAGCGAGGTGATATTGATTTGAGATATTAAATAAATCTAAGATGATAAACCCTTTAAATAATGGACTATAAAGATTCACACCTAAAATTCCGTAGATACGGAGGAATTTTTTCCTTGTTTTACGCCTAAAGAGAAGTAATATTGATGAAGGAACAATTTAAATAAAGCTTTATAAAGCTTAGATGATAAATCGTAAAAGTCTTAGAGATTTTAATCTGTTTGAGTGATAGCGAGTTATTAAATTCTCTTAGAATTTTAGGATTTATCATCTTAGATTTATTAGCATTATTTAATGTTCCAAGTCAATGTTACTTCTCTTTTTTTATTCCTTATTAAGCATAATATCTAAAATAATCTTATCTGCTTGTCTTGTACCTTCGTTAGCTAGCATACATACATTATCAATAGTTTTTTCCACATCATTTTCTATGATTCCGTCCGTTGACTTTATAGTATTTCCTCTAAGTGCAAGAATTGCAGATTGCATAGCTGCATTTGTACAAGTTGATACCTTTAATGCACAACCTGCTTTTGCCCCGTCACATAAGGTTCCTGTTATATTGCCAAGCATATTTTGAATAGTTGATTTTATTGTAGCTTCATCTCCACCGTAAAGATAAACTATTCCACAGCTTGAACCAGTTGCTGCAACCGTAGCACCACAAAGTGCAGATAACCTTCCAAACTTTATCTTTATATAAATAGTCATAAGATGGCTTAAAGCAACAGCTCTTATAAGCTTCTCATATGGCATGTCTAACTTTTCCCAAGCGGCCACTACAGGGAGCGTAGCAGTAATGCCTTGGTTTCCACTTCCAGAATTACTCATAACGCTTAAAGTACATCCAGCCATTCTTGCATCTGAAGCAGCAGCGGTTAGCGCCATAGCATAGTTTATTATATCATTTGAAATAATTCCGCTATCTATTTGATTTTTAATAGTCCTTCCAACTTCAAGACCATAAGAATTTTTAAGTCCTTCTAAGCCTATAGCCCTGTTAAGTGTTATACTTTGTTTTATCAAATCAAATTTGTCTATATCAAAATTATTTACAAAGTCATATATAACATCAATACTAAGCTTACTTCCTATTTCATCTTCCTCAGATGAGCAATTATTTGAACGATTATCTTTTATTACCTTTCCATCTACCTCAACAAATGCTATGTTAGTATGAGAATCCTCTATTATTACCCTAGCATAGGTTTTTGT
The DNA here is from genome assembly GCF_045310695.1 of Clostridium neuense. Taxonomy (NCBI): domain Bacteria; kingdom Bacillati; phylum Bacillota; class Clostridia; order Eubacteriales; family Clostridiaceae; genus Clostridium; species Clostridium neuense. Next base: position 137,371 of record NZ_JBJIAA010000005.1, on the reverse strand, counting down.
AGTATGTACAATTACCTCAATATACAATTTTTTAGTGCTATCTGATAAATCAGCAGATATTATTCCATTCCTTATCATAGTTTTTGCAGCTTCTATCTGCTCCTTTGAAAGTCCACTGAGTACTTCAAGTCCCTTTTCATCATCAGAGACAACAACCCCAAGTGCTGTTGCAAGCTTTATTCCACAGCTCCCCGTGCCAGGAATATTCACAGACATTGCATTTTTTATTATATTACCACTAGCTAAAAGTTTAATATTTTCAATGTTATTTTCCTTTGTATTAGCATATTTAGCAGCAGCGGCAGCAGCAAGTGCAATGGCTATAGGTTCTGTACAACCAAGTGCTACTACAAGTTCTCTTCTAAGTAATACTGATATTTCTTTTTCTAACATGAATTTTCCCCCTTTGTTAAAAGCTACAAAAGACATTGTTTGATAATTTATAAGCAAATGTGCTTTTAAATTGCAAATTATCCATTATAACTAATTATATACTAAATAAATATTAATTGTTCAATAATCATTTATTTGCATGATAATTATTTATCACATAATTTAAATATATCATACTAGTAGGACATATTCAATGAATACTCCTTAACTTCACTTAATTAGGGGGTGCCATACATTCACAGTTGTTCCGCTGCCGTATTTACTTGAATATTCTATTCCATATTCGTTTCCATAGGTTAATTTTATCCTTGCATTTACATTAAATATCCCGTATCCCAAAGAACTATTATTTAAGCTGACAGTGTTTTTAATTACAGCATTTATTTCTTTTAGCTTCTCTGACTTAATGCCGATCCCATTGTCCGTAATTACAAAATTCAGCTTATTATTTTTAATTTGCCCTTTAATATAAATCATGCCTGCTCCTCTTTTTTCCTTTATTCCATGATATATAGCATTTTCTACTAAAGGCTGAAGGGTTATCTTTATTACCTTTAAATCTAGTATTTCCTCAGAAATATCCATTTCATAGTTTAACTTATCCTCATATCTCACCTTTTGAATTGCGAGATAGCTTTTAACGTGCTCTATCTCTTGTCTAACCTTAATAATTTCAGCTCCGCTGCTAAGTCCAATTCTTAAAATATTACTTAAATTGTTAACCATGAAAACAACCTCTGATGCCCTATGCTCCTGCGCCATCCACTGTATTGTGTCTAGGGTATTATACAAAAAGTGAGGTTTTATTTGAGCGTGTAGTATACTTATTTCTGCCTTTCTTTTATTTTTTTCCTCTATTTGAACAAGCTTTATAAGCTTTTTAATTTCTTTTACCATGTGATTAAAAGCACTTCCAAGCTCCCCCACTTCATCTTCATATTTGGGATTAAAATAAACATCAAAATCTCCGTGCTCTGTCCTTTTCATAAGCCCCTTTAATTCCGTAATTGGATTTACTATTGATTTGGTAAAAAATATAGCAAGCATTTCAGCAGTTATAAGCGTGATTAAAGCAATTACAAGTGATGAATATTTTATATTTTTAACTATCCTTTCCACACCTTCTATAGGAAAAACTCCTACTGTTCTCCATTTAGTATAAGGTGAAACTACACTCATAATTTCGTACTGATTTCCTTTTATATTCTTAACTAATATTTTATTTCCATCATTACCTATCCAAGCATCCTCTATTCTATAAACAACCTTATTTACAGGAGAATATATTATCTTATTATCCTTGTCTACAATATAAACGAATCCATTTTGACCAAGCCTTATATTTTCTATAACACTCTTTATAACATTAACCTTTATATCTACCAATATTACTCCAATGCATTTATCGTTTGTTTTATCAACTATAGCCTTAGATACAGATACCACATCATCCTCGCAGTATTGAAAAACATTATTAACATTTCTTCCAAGCGGCCTATTAAATATTTGAAGTTTATCTGGATTTTGAGCTGCTTTTGTGTACCATTCTTCATTTACAAGTGGATCCCTCGATATTCTATACATTATGTCGCTGGCGTAAGTGTCCTTGCTAGAAACAACCATTATACCTGCTATCTCCGGATGAAGGCAGGAAAACTTTAATATAGTCCTATTTGCCTCATCTTCAACTTCGTGATTTGGGGCCTTTAAATTTATAAAGCTTAAAATCCTAGGATCATCGGACAAATATGTAATTATATTTTCATTGTTCTTTATGTAAAAATCAATATTATTACTTATCTCTCGTATCATTTGTTTTGTGCTTGCATTTTGCTCTTCTATTATTGATTTTCTATACATCAAATTACCAAGGGTTGTTATGGTAACCGTTGGCACTAGTATTACCAATAAAAAATATATTGCAAGCTTGTTTCCTATTTTGCCGTTTAAAAATACTCTCCTAACAGTACTCAATTTAATCCTCCCAAATTTAAATAAATATGTATAAATACAGCTGAAAGATTAAAATTACATATAATACAATTTCACAAGTAATTTTTTAATATTAAGAGCAGAGAGTAGAGAGTAAAGAGTAGAGTGAATGTGGATTTACCTTTCGTTTCTCTCAGGTAAATCTTAGAACTTAATTGGTTCAGCTGCGCTAAGCACTGTTTTTTATGCCATGCGCAAGCATTAAGTTTTAAATTTTTCTAAGCATAGCGGAGAAAAATCATCCTTTACTCTACTCTTTACTCTCTACTCTAATCTTTTACGTATGGATTTCCTTCTTTTTTTCATTTCTAATTACTATAACTCTTTGAAGAGCAATAAATATAAAAAGAAGCATTCCTACTGCTATCTTTGTCCACCAAGAATTAAGTGTTCCGTTGAACATTATTAAGCTTTGTATTATTCCTGTGGTAAGTACACCAAATAGAGGTCCTATGACATATCCAAATCCCCCTGTAAGTATGATGCCACCTATAACACAGGCTGCTATTGCATCCATTTCGGTACCATTACAGTGAAGTCCATAGCCAGATAAAGTATATATGGTAAATAAAAGGCCACCTAAAGCGGAACAAAATCCAGAAAAGGTGTAAACAAGAATCTTGGTTTTTGCAACTGGAAGTCCCATAAGCATAGCTGAGTTCTCGCTGCCTCCAATTGCATACACTGTTCTCCCAAACCTTGTATACTTCAAAAGATACATAGCTCCTATTAGAACTACTAGGCTTATAATTACATTTATTGAAATAAACGCTCCAGGTGCAATTGGAATTCTAAGTCTTGAAATGGTTGAAAAAGTATAGTTATTTATAGTTATTGTGTTAATACTTATGAGATAACTTGCGCCTCTTGCAAAAAACATTCCTGCCAAAGTAACTATCCAAGGATGAAGTTTAAATTTTTGTATTAAAATTCCCTGTACCGTTCCAAAAACAATTCCTACTATTAATACAAACACTATTACCACAAAGGGATTGACTCCATTTTTTAGCATAGCTGCTGTAATCATGCTTACAAAAGCAATCATTGCTCCTACGGATAAATCTATTCCTGCTGTAAGTATTGTAAAAGTTTCCCCTATAGATATTACTATAAGGTAAGCATTATCTATGAACAAATTAGAAAATACCTGAAAGGAAAAGAAGCCTTGATATAGTGCAGAGCCAATAATAAATAATACTAAGAATAAAGCAACTGTAGCATAAATAGGTATATACGCAGTGTTTAATTTAAATCTCCTTTTTTTAATTGAAACCTCACTCATACTTGAGCCACCTTCTTTCCATTGTAATTATTACTTTTAGGTTTTGACTTTTTGGTAAGCATCTTTCTAAAGTCTGGCGACTGTATAAGGCACACTACAATTACAACAATGGCCTTAACCACAAGAATAACCTCTGGTGCTACTCCCATGCTGTACACTGTAGTTGTTAAGGTTTGAATAAATAAAGCACCTACTACTGTACCTCCAAGATAAAATCTTCCACCATTCATAGAGGTTCCACCTATTACTGTTGCCAAGATTGCATCAAGCTCCATCCAAAGTCCAGCATTGTTTGCATCTGCACTCTTAATATTGGAACATATTATTATTCCTGCTATCCCAGCAAGGACACCGCATATAACATAAAGTGAGAAAATAATTTTTTTTGAATTTATTCCAGAATATCTACTGGCAGTGTTATTTATACCTATGGATTCAACAAATAGTCCCAATGCAGTTTTTCTCATGATGTAGTACATCAAAAGTACACATACAATGGCTATATATACTGCAAAAGGAACTACAATATATCCAGTTCCAATGAATATGAAAGACTTATTAGTAAAGGTTAATATCTGCCCTCCTGTTATAAGCTGGGCAACTCCTCTACCAACAATGTACAGGATTAAAGTTCCTACCATAGGCTGAACTCCTATAAAAGACACCAGCATTCCATTCCACATGCCGCATATTATACCAACTATAATTCCTGCTATAACTGCTGCAAATACATTGCTAGTGCTTGCAAGTACCGTTGCCGCAACACAGGCACTAATTGCTATTATGGAGCCTACAGAAATATCTATTCCTTGTGTTGCAATAACTATAGTCATCCCTAAAGATATGAGCATTAAAGGTACAGAATGGTTTAATATATCGATAAGGTCTCCAAATAAATGCCCATTTTTAATTTTTATATTTAAGAAGCCAGGGTTTATAATAAGGTTAAATATAAGAAGTAGAACTAAGCACACTAAAGGCCAAAACACAGATGATTTATAGAATCTTTTAATAATACTAATTTGTTTTCCTTCCTCCATTTTATTTGCCTCCCTCTGCAATAGTTTCCATGATGTTGCTCTCTTCTATGTCATCGCCTTTTAATTCTCCAATGATTTTTCTGTCTCTTAGTACCAGTATTCTATCACAGCATCTTATCATCTCCTGCAGCTCTGATGATATAAATATAATTGTCATTCCTTCTTCTGCTAGCTTTAAAATGATATTTTGAATTTCACTCTTTGAACCTATATCTATTCCTCTTGTTGGCTCATCTAATATTAAAATTTGTGGGTTTGTAGCAAGCCATCTTGCAAGAATAACCTTTTGCTGATTACCTCCGCTTAAGTTATTTATTCTCTGTTCCATGCTTGGGGTTTTTACTCCTAAAAGCTTTATATACTTATCCGCTATTTCCTGCTGCTTTTTCATAGGTAAATACTTAAATATTCCCCTGTTTGCCTGAAGAGCTATTATTATATTTTCCCTTATGGTTAAATCTCCAACTATTCCTTCTACCTTTCTGTCTTCAGGACAAAAACCAAAGCCCTCCTGTATTGCCTTTTTGGGATATATATAAGAATACTTCCTTCCCCCTACGTTTATATAACCATGATCGGCTTTATCTATTCCAAATAAAAGCCTTATAAGTTCACTTCTCCCAGAACCAAGGAGCCCGGCAAGCCCAAGTATTTCCCCTTTTTTAATCTCAATGCTAAAGGGTTCAATGGAGCCTTTCTTTCCAAAGTCTTTGCTATCAATTAAATTTCCACTTTCAAATTTTCTATTTAGCTTCTTTGATATGTCATTAAGTTTTTCTATCTCCTTAATGTCCTTTCCTATCATTTTTGAAACTAAATCTATACGGCTTAATTTATCTGCCTCATATGTTCCAACTAGCTGACCATTCCTAAGCACCGTAATTCTATCTGAAATTTCGTATACCTGATCAAGAAAGTGTGTTACAAATATAATAGACATTCCCTCAGACTTTAATTTTCTCATTACATTAAAAAGCTGCTTTACCTCTTCACTGTCAAGACTAGAGGTTGGTTCATCCAGTATTAATATTCCTCTTGAAATATCTACTGCACGTGCTATGGCAACCATCTGCTGAATTGCAACAGAGTAAGAAGAAAGCAGTTTTTTTACATCTATCCTCAAATTTAATCTTTGAAGCAAAAGCTCTTCAGCATTCTTATTCATGGTACTCCAATCGATTCCAAACTTCTTCCTTGGCTCTCTTCCAATATAAATGTTTTCTGCCACACTTAAATTAGGGCATAAATTAACCTCCTGATATACTGTGCTTATACCATTTTTTTGAGCATCCTCCGTAGAATTTATAACTACATTTCTTCCATTCAACTCTATAGTGCCAGCATCTATTTTATAAACCCCTGTGAGAACCTTTATTAAAGTCGATTTTCCCGCCCCGTTCTCTCCCATAAGTGTGTGTATTTCACCTTTATTCAACGTAAAATCTACAGATGCTAAAGCCTTAACCCCAGGGAAAGACTTACAAATTCCCCGCATTTTTAAAACTTCTTTACTATCCATAAAAATTTCCTCCCTATATTTATTTAATAAAAGGACAATTGATTCAGTTCACAGTGAAGGATGATTTTTCTCCGCTACGCTTTGAAAAATCTTAAACTATAGTGCTCAGCGCAGCTGACACTATAAGTTCTAAGATTTAGCTGAGTGAAACGAAAGTTAAATCCCCCTTAATTGTGCATTGTGAACTGTGCATCATAAAATTTTCCACCCAAAATTCCGTAGGCACGGAGGAATTTTTTCCTTGAACCCCCGTGGGCGCGAAGTAACATTGCTGAAGGAACGATTTAAAAAAATTCTAATAAATCTTAGTTCAAAAATCATAAAATACTTAGATATTTCAATTGTCTGAGCATCTTTTCAGCGAGTATAAACATGCGCGGGGTTTGGGCTTCGCCCATTATCCTTCTAGAACCCAAAGCAACCACTCTTTTTAAATAACCACCAAGATTTATAGAATTATTTAAGAGAATACTTTTATCTAGTTCAAGAATCACATGGGCTAAACGCCCAAACCCCTATTGGTTTATGTTACTTCGCACTTTTAGTATTTTCTATTTGGCAATTCCTTTGCTGCTTGATCAGGTAAATATACACTCTCCTTAGATTTTACAAACTTCTCTACATGCTTTCCGTTTACTATAGCTTTAGCAGTTTCAGCAAGCTGAGGTCCAAGCAGAGGGTTACATTCAACTATACCGTTTGTCTTTCCGTCCTTCATCATCTGGAACATATCTTTAATACCATCAACAGATACTATAAAAATATCCTTTCCAGGCTTCTTGCCGTACTCCTCTATTGCCTGAATAGCACCAACACCCATATCATCATTGTGAGACCATAAACAATTTATTTTATTACCATCGGATTTTAGAAAAGCTTCCATTACTTCTTTTCCCTTAGCCCTTGTAAAATCTCCAGATTCTGATTTTATAATTTTAATATTTGTATAATCCTTAATGGTTTCATTAAAACCTTTTTGACGTCCTACCATTGCACTAGAACCAACAGTTCCCTGAAGTTCTGCAATATTGCATGGTTTATCCTTTCCAAAGTGATCTATAACTATTTTAGCTGCCTTCTTGCCCTCCTCTTCCATGTCTGAACCTAAAAATGCAGTGTACAGGGACTTAGAGGCATTTACACTTCTATCAACAATTATTACTGGTATCTTTGCATCCTGAGCTTCCTTTAAAACAGTATCCCAACCAGTTTCAACTACAGGATCTAACGCTATAACGTCTACTTTCTGAGCTATAAAGGATCTTATTGCCTTTATTTGATTCTCTTGTTTTTGCTGACCATCAGAAAATCTTAACTGTATGTCAGAATTATTTTTAGGTATGTCCTTTACAGAATTTGTTTCTGCAGTTCTCCATCCACTTTCTGCACCAACCTGAGCAAAGCCAAGAACTATTTTTTTCTTTCCTCCAGAGCTTGCACTTGTGGATGCACTTCCACAGCCCGTAAACAAGGCAGTGACCATAATCGAAGCAGTAACAAATGCCATTATTTTTTTTAATTTCATTGTAATTCCCCCTAATTTTATATTTTATTTGCAACGTTTACAGTTTCTATTATAGTCATCTGCCAAATTTTGTATTTGCAATATTCGGTGATTATTTATACTTTTCGTTTAAATATTTGTACACATTGCTTCTAGTTATTCTTTCACTTTTTAATATTACTGTTTTGGGTACATTGGACCTCCCCATCAAAATATTCATGGCGTAATCCACCGCTTCTTTTCCTCCTGTAGAACATGTAAAAGTACCCTCCAGTACTCCCTTTTCAACTAAGTCCAGTCCTCCATCCTTACCACTAAGCGCATCTACCCCGATAATCTTCACATTGTTTAAGCCATTGCTTTGTGCAGCTTTATAGGCTCCCAATGCCATATAGTCATTTTGTGCAAAAATAACGTCAATATCTCTATTGTCTCTTAATAAATTTTTCATATCATCTTCGACTTCATCTCTTTGCCATTCCCCTATAACTGTGTCTTCTATCTTTATGTTTGGATGCTTTTTTATTACCTCCCTAAAGCCCTGGCTCATCTCAAGTGAAGGTACGGAATCCAGCACTCCTTGAACTTCTATTACATTGCTTTTTTTATCTCCAACTAACTCAGCTACAAATTCTCCAGCCTTTTTTCCTATGCGCTTATTGTCAGGCCCTATGTAAAGAGTATAATCGCAACCTTCAATACCTCTATCAAGCACAATAACTGGAATCTCTTTATGTGCCCTGCTAACTACAGGTTCAAGCTTTTTTAAGTCATTTATAGATACTATAAGTAAGTCAACTCCACTGTTTAAAAGTTCATTTATATCATTTTTTTGCTTTTCTGCATCCCCTCCACCATCCTTATATATAACCTTTAAATCCTTGTACTTTTTTGCCTCACTTATTATTTCCTTATTCATCGATATTCTCCAAGGCTCTGTTAAATTTGCCTGAGACATTCCTATAACAAATTTAACGCCCTCAGCTTTTCCTTTAACCTTTACAGCTATAAAAGCGACCCCCATAACAAAAAACAAAATCATGCAAAGTACCTTTATGTGCATTTTACTTAAAAGTTTATTTAACACTTTAAAAATCACCCACTCCTATATTCTGTTGGAGAAAGACCTGTAACCTTCTTAAACGCCTTACAAAAATAATGCTGATTACTATAACCCACAAGCTCCGCCACCTGATAGATTTTTACCGTAGGATCATCCATAATGCTTATAGCCTTCTTTATACGTATACTTGTAACATAATCCACAAAAGAAAGGCCTGTCTCTTCTTTAATCAGCTTACTTAAATAAGAAGAACTTAAACAAAATTTCTTTGATATTATCTCCAAACTCAAATCATTTTTGTAATAATTGTTATCAATAAATCTTATAGCTAGAAGAACCACAGGCTTAAATTCAATTTTTTTGCTTATTTGTTTTACCATGTTCTTATACACAGCTCTAACCTTAAAAATGCCTCCCGTTACATTCCTCTGTTCCGTTACAATTGTATAGTGAAGATACTTAAAAAACTTTTCCTCAATTAAAGTTCCAACATTAACCCACTTGTTCATATTACTTATATTGACTATTACAATTACATTATTTTCATCATCAGTAAAGGTATATACAGGCTTAAACTTTTGAAGAAGCTCATAAGCTATGTTCTTTATTGCAAAGTTTAAAAGCATGCTGTCCCATTTCTTTGAAATAACCTCTGAATTGAGCTTTTCAATAACCTTTATTATTATTATTCCTATGTTTTCTCCAAGCTTAATCCTAAAGAAATCCATTTCCCGCTTTGCCTCTAAATCATCAATGCTTCCAGTAATTAGATTGTTAAAAAAATTCTCTATAAGTGAACTTAAGTTTTCATGAAGCTGTCTATTTGCCCAAGTGATATAGCTTGTCCTTTCATTGTTTTTACTCAGCTCCTGCAAAGCCTTTTCAATTATATTTTTTAACTCTTCTTTATTTATGGGCTTTAAAAGATAATCAAAAACCTTAAGCTTTAGTGCCTCATGAGTATACTCAAATTCATCATATCCAGTTATTATTATGATGATAAAGTTTTTATCTATATCCTTTATCTTTTTTATAAGCTCCAATCCATTCAAAAATGGCATGCATATATCCAGCAGTATTATATCTGGTCTAAGAGTTTCTACTAATTTTAAAGCTACTTCACCATCCTCTGCTTCTCCAGCTACCTCTATGTCTAATTTATTCCAGTCAATAACATTTTTTAGGCCTTTTCTTATTATTGCTTCATCATCAGCAATCAAAAGCTTATACATTACACTTTCCCTCACACAAAAATTGGCTTATAATAAATTTAGTTATTTTACTCCTTAATTTTATATTATATACATTTATTTACATTTTTCAATGATTATAATTTTAACCTTGCTAAGTCATAAAAAATTTTGATGCTGCATAGTATAATTAATTATAGATAACCAAGCTGGAAGATTGAAATTACCAATACCAAATTTATCCTCACAAACTGGAAGTTGAAGAAGAGTAGAGAGTAAGGAGTAGAGAGTAGAGTGAATGTAGATTTGCCTTTCGCTTCTCTCAGGTAAATCTTAGAACTTAATAGTGTCAGCTCCGCTGAACATTATATTTTAAGCGCCTTAGCGCAATAAGTTTTAGATTTTTCGAAGCATAGCAGGGAAAAATCATCCTTCACTCTACTCTCTACTCTTTCTTTCAACTTCCAGTTTAACAGGATAAACTTGGAGATTGTAATTTTAGACTTCCAAGTTGTATACCTATAATACGGAGGTGTTTTCATGTCATTTATTTATTCTTCTCAATTTGAATATTTAATTAGAATTTTAATCGCTGGATTTTGCGGAGGAATTATAGGCTACGAAAGAAAAAATAGGATGAAGGAGGCTGGAATTAGAACGCATTTTATAGTGTGCTTAAGCTCAGCTCTTATTATGATTGTATCTAAATATGGATTTCAAGACCAAGTAGGTATAAGTAATATATCCCTAGACCCATCGCGTATTGCAGCTCAAGTAGTAAGTGGAATTGGTTTTCTTGGTGCTGGCATGATATTTATGAGAAGGCAGTCTGTAAAGGGACTTACAACCGCTGCCGGAGTTTGGGGTACCGCTGGTGTTGGCCTTGCTATTGGCGCTGGGCTTTATTTTATAGGACTAATATCTGCAATTGTAATTGTAATAGCTCAAACTATCTTACATAGGGATTTTTCCTGGCTTTCAACACCAAGAACAGAGGAACTAACCTTAAAAATATCCAATGAATCCGAAGTATTAGAGTATATTGAAGAAATTCTAAAAAAAGAAGATATTGAAGTAATGAACTTTAAAGCAAAGAGGGGAAAAACTCACAGCGATATTGAAGCAAAATCAATTGAACTTGAATTAATATTAAAAGTACCAGAAGCTTATAATATATCTAAACTACTAACCTTAATGCAAAAAAACCCAAATATAAAGTACCTAGAAATTTAAAAAAATGCGAAGTAACAATGCTTCGTCGCATAAACATATGCGGGGTTTGGGATGTAATCCCATTATCCTTCTTTAACTTGTATTAGTCATATATATTAGCCCAAGCCCCGTGTATGTTTACTCGCATACGCTCAGACAATTGAAATATCTAAGCATTTTACAATTTTTGAGCCAAGATTTATTAAGACTTTTTTAAATCGTTCCTTCAGCATTGTTACCTCGCTCCCACAGTGGTGCAAGGAAAAAATTCCTCCGTACCTACGGAATTTTAGGCGTGAATCTTTGTAATTAATTAAATTTTAACAATCATCATGTTAGATTTATAGTTTTCATTTAACATCTCAAAATACTGTCACTTCGCACTTTTCCCTCTTATTTAATATTATTTTTATCCCTTTACTCCTCCAACGGTTAAACCAGATATGAAGGATTCCTGATTTGCTAAGAAAATTATTATTATAGGTAAAACCGATAATACGGAGCCTGATAATACTGCAGCATAGTTATTTCCATAAGGTGTAAGGAGTGACATAAGCCCTACTGGAAGGGTAAATTTGCTTCCTTCTCTCATTTCAATAAGTGGCCACAAAAAGTTATTCCAGCTTCCAACAGATATAAGTATTATCATAGCTCCAAAGGCTGGCTTCATAAGTGGTGCCATAACTCTAAAAAATATACCATATTCTGAGCATCCATCTATACGTGCTGCATCCATAAAATCCTTTGGTATACCTTCTGCATATTGTCTAAAGAAAAAGACAGCCGATGGTGATATTGCAAAAGGTAATATTATACCTGCATAAGTATTTATTATGTGCATTGATACTGTCAATTTATAAAGTGGAAGTATTAGTATTTCTACTGGTACCATCATTATAAACAGAACTAAAATAAATATAAGATTTCTTCCCTTAAACTTGTATTTTGCAAGTCCATAACCAACCATAGCAGATAGGAGCAAGGATAAAACTGTACTTATGAGAGTTATAAGTACACTATTTTTATACCAATCAATATACAAAATACTGTCATCATTAAAAAGAGGCAAGTAATTTTTAAAGTTCATGATATTAAAATCGAGTCTTAAATTGAGCCCATATCTAAAAAGTTCTGTTGCCGGTTTAAAGGATGCTAAAAGCATAGCATAAAAAGGAATAAGAGTAATTATGGCAAGTATTACGAAAAATAAAAATAGCAAAACTGATACTAGCCTATTTGAGCCTTTTCTTTTTTTCTTTATTTTTACTACAGGAGTTTTAGTTTCCAAAGGTGAATCCATTTATTCATCCTCCTTTTTAAATAAACCAAAGAATTTAAGTTGGATTAAATTTATTATAAGAACTATAGCTAAAAGCACTATACCAATTGCAGAAGCAAGCCCCATGTTGCTTGTCTCAAAGCCTTGTTGATATAAGTATCCTACAATGGTAAGCCCAGCATCACTTGGTGAATGATTTGACCAGAAAACATAACTTTGAGTAAACATTGCAAACCCACCATACACACTTATTGTTAAAACATATATTATAACAGGTCTAAGCATGGGTATAGTTATATATAAAAAACGTGATATAGGTCCAGCCCCATCTATTTGTGCCGATTCATACAACTCTTGAGGTATGTTTTGTAATCCGGATAAATAGTATATAATATTTATTCCCATCCAAGTCCAGGTTGCAAGTGCTACCATGAGCGTCATTGAATATCTCGAATCTCTTAACCATGCCTTAGCCCCAACGCCAAACATTGCCATAAGTGTATTAAATGGTGCTGCTGCTGTCTCTCCAAATATAAGTCTGAATACTATACCTGCTACTACAACAGATGTAAGTGTAGGCATAAAAAGTGCTGCCCTAAAAAATTTCTTTCCAACAAGTTTTTTAGAATTTAAGAAAACTGCAAGTACTATTGGAATAGGAACTAATATGAGAAGTGTCCAAAATGTATATCTAGCACTGTTCCATAATGCCGTGTAAAAATGTACATTTAATAAATCTTTATAGTTTTTTAATCCTATAAATTGAGATCCACCTGCTGGTTGAACATTTTGAAAACTCATTATAACTGTACTTATTAGAGGATAAAGAAAAAACATTAAAAACACAATTATAAATGGTAAAACAAAAACATATGGTGCTATCCTTTTAGAATACAGGAATCTATTTAAAATTCCACCTCTAGTCTTTTCCACGCTGCTCCCCCCCTATCTTAATTTTATGTAGCTTTAGGAGGTATAGCTAGGAAGGTTCAAAGCTATAATTTAAGCTTCAATTTCCAAGTCTATACAGCTCCTACAATTTAACTTTTAATTGGCTTTACCTTTTTTTCTAAGCTCATTAGCTGCAGCTTTTAAAGCAGTTGCTGGATCCTGTGTATTCTTCTGAAGTACTTTATAAAAGGCTTGAGTATTAAGAAGGTCATTCGCTGTTGGTGATAAAGACGTGCTTCTTTGAATATTGACACTGTCCTTCATTGGAACTAGCACTTTAAACAAGTCCTTACCGTTTGCAAAATACTCTGTATACTTACTATCCTTCATATTACTTGATATTTCATTCCAAGCATCCCATCTAGGTGGATCGAAACCAAGCTGTTCCCATATCTTTATACTTGCTTCTTTAGTTTCCTTAGCAAATTGCAGAAACTTTTTTGCAAGCTTAATATTCTTACCTTGTGACGGAATAACTGTCCCCGTTCCACCAAGCCCTGCTGTCATGTATTTACCACCCTGCTCTGCTGTAAATTGTGGTGGTGCGGTTACCAACATTTTTCCTTTTAAATCAGGCATATTCTCTAAAAATCTACTTGTATACCAGAAAGGCATTACAACGGCTGCTACTTTTCCTTTGTTTACAGCACCGTAGCCTTCTTCTGTATCAACTTGTCCTCCAGGCGATACCGCAGCAATTTTATCGACATATATCATGTCATGTAATTTTTTAAGTATATCTATGTTTGTTTGATTATCTAATGTTACATTGCCATTTTCATCAAAAACATCAGAGCCTTTTTGTGCAGTCATAAGAGTAAATTCCCAGGTAGCAGTTTGTGATACATAGCACATAAGCTTGCCAGTTTTAGCTTTAATTGTCTTACCTGCTGCTTCAAAATCATCCCACGTTTTTATTTTTGTAGGATCTACGCCTGCTTGTGCACATATATCTTTGTTATAAAAGGCTACTGTAGCACCAACATGAAAATCAAGTCCATAAAGCTTTCCATCCTTACTGTAAAGCTTAAAACGTGACTGTACAAACTTATCCTTATCTGCAGAAACAAGATCACTTAAATTTGCAATTTGAGGAGTTCCTTTTAAAAAATTTGGAAATTGTCCTAATTCAACATCCGAGATATCAGGCGCCCCTACTCCTGATTGCAGTGCAACTAAAAGCTTATTATGCATATCTGCATATGGATATGTGGTAACCTTTAGATTTATTTTTTCATTTGGATGAGCTTTATTCCATCTTTTTGCTGCATCCTTATAAAAGTTTCCATGAAGTCCTACAAATGTCCAAAGCTTTAACTCTGTTCCACTACCACTTGAACTGCTACTGCCGCAGCCAGTGAGTAATGTTGTAACCATCATCGTAAGAATCACAAGCAAGCTAATAACTTTTTTCATATAAGATCCCTCTTCCCCTATAAATAATTTATTTTCTTACAAGCAAATTAGAATATAATATCTAATTCACTTTGCATAGGCTTTTTAATTTTATACTTTATTTTAAATAAACATTAATTTTTACATTTATTTAAATCGGGTATAGCAATAAATTGTTTTATTTTTTAGTAAAACAAAGCTTACACATAGTTCTCTATAAAGTGCCTTTAGTAAACATTTACAACAGGGCCTTTTTTATAATATAAAATTATAAAAAGCTACATGGTAATTTTAAATGTAAAACAGCTTTTCCAAATAATTTAGTTTTCAACGCACAAGTTACCTAATATGAACTATTCATATTAATAGACATTTTTTAATTCGGGCAATATTTATTTTTGCTACCGTAGAGAACACACATAATTCGCACCTTTAATATATGTTTTCTTAAATCGTTTAACTAATATCTATAATCATATTATGCCATCTATTGTAATATATGTCAACAATTAAATCAATCTTTATTAAAATGTTTTACATTTATTTAAATGAATTTTTAGTATTTCTATAGATAAACAAAGTTTTAGATTATTACTCCAAAAAATAAGAACGCACCTTTAGTGCGCTCTTATCAAAAATAAAAAAGGAAAGGACCTTTAATATTGTCCCTTCCTTATTTGTTACTATAATCCAGCTTGAAACAAATTAAAAACAACCTTCATAGGATGATAATCTATCATACCCAGATTATTTCCAGTTCCTAAAGTTGCAAATAATCCAGCAAATAAAGCCAATGCTCCTACTGATAATATTAATGTTTTATAATTTTTCTTTAACATAAATATACCTCCTCTTAATTAAATTTTAAAGCATAATTAGTAATTTCTGAAACTATATGATTACTAATTTTATTATAAAAATTTATTAGCTTATACATAAGTATATTGCTAATTTTATCTTGCTTATTAGATATTAAAAACACTCTTTCCTTAAGCTTATTCATACTGCTTAAATCCTTTGTCATTTCGTATATATCTACCAAATCACAGAGTATGTCATTTGCCAGTACGAAATTTTTACATTTTTCGCAAAAATCTAGAGCTTTTAAGTAATAGCCTTTTGCCAAATCCACCTTATTTAACCTCTTATAGGCCCTTCCTATTTCAAAATGAATTTCTGATATATACTTACTATTATTACTTAAATTAGACAGTTCGTTAATTATAACATTAAGGCTCTCTACAGCTTTAGTTCTATTATTATTTTCAGTATATACATCAACTATATTAACTAAATTAATTAGATATTTCTCTATATCACCCTTATCTATTAATTCTGAAATTTTCATAAATACCTTTAAAGCTTCCATATACATTTTCATTTCAAAAAGACAAACTGCCTTATTATTTAAGATTTTAATATATGAATTTATATCTTCTTTATCAACTAGTTCCTCTGCAACTTTAAGATTATCCAATGCAATTTGAAAATTTTCTATTTTTTTATAGCTCAAGGCATTGTTATACCTAAAAATAATAACCTCCTCATCTGTCATGTCTTCGAAACGATTTAATGCAAATTCACAGCACCTAATGCTTTCCCTATAATTACCTACATATTCATAAACCATAGATAATTTTCTTAAAACATTCACTAATGTTCTGCTAGGAAATAACTTGCCAATTAAATCTATTTCTTTCTCATAGTAAATAATACTCTTATAGACCTCATTATTATTACAAAAATAATCTCCAGCTAACTCATAAATTATAATTTTTTTTTCTTTAATATCCCATTCCATTAAAAAGCTTTCTGCTTCGTTAAGAGTATCAATAAAACTACTGCCCTTTGCTATACTTAAATTCCTCAATTCATTTATATAGTTATCTAATATCTTACCAGCTTGTACGTCCTCACCTTCCATTAAATAATCAAGGGTTTCAGTAACCTCCAGCTTCTTGTTCTTAGCAATAGTTTCTAAGTTCCTAAAAATTATCTCGGCAGTATTTTTCGTTAAATTTGCTTTACCTGTCTCAATTTCACTTAATAGGTTTCTAGTAATTTCTTTTCCTGCTAGATCCTCCTGCTTTAACTTATACTTTTTTCTAAGTGCTTTTAGTTTATCCCCACACGACAATAATACATATTTTCTCATACACCAATCTCCTAACCGTATAACATAACAATTATTAATATTATAGCATTTATAACAATTTATGTAAATATCGTCTGTTACTGACTACAAATTTTTTTATTATTATAATTATTGTCAATCAACATGCATTATGATGCCTTCTTTTCTTCTTTATTCATAGTACTGTGCCTCATGCCGTATAAGAAATATACAACCAAGCCAAGCGCAAACCAAATTACAAATCTAAGCTGTGTCGCTAAATTAAGTTTGTATATAAGATAGCCACAAAATACAACTGCGGCAGCTGGAACAACTGGAACAAGTGGACACTTAAATGGTCTTTCTAAATCCGGTCTATTTTTTCTTAGAACTACTACACCTATAGAAACTATGATAAATGCAGCAAGAGTTCCTATATTAGTAAGCTCTGAAACAATTCCAATTGGCAAAAAACCGGATATAATTGCTGCTGCTATGGAAACTATCACAGTACTTGTAATTGGAGTTTTAGTCTTTTTATTAACTTCACCTAAAAACTTAGGTAAAAGTCCATCTCTTGACATTGCAAAAAATATTCTTGTTTGACCAAACATCATAACAAGCAGAACTGAAGTTAGTCCAAATAATGCTCCTACAGAAACCAAAACCGAACCCCAATTAATTCCTATTTGCTGTAATGCAAAAGCTACTGGAGCAGAAACTCCCTTGTACTTGTAATAAGGTACAACTCCTGTTAAAAATAAGGATACAACCATATATATAATTGTGCATATTAAAAGTGAAAAAATAATTCCCTTTGGAAGATCCTTCTTAGCATCTTTAACCTCCTCAGCTGCAGTAGAAACAGCATCAAAACCAATGTATGCAAAGAACACATATGCAGCTCCCTGAAATACTCCACCCCATCCATAAGGCATAAATGGGTGCCAGTTAGAGGTTTTCACATGTCCAAATGCTAAAATAACAAACAAAGCAATAACTGTAAGCTTTATGGCAACAACAATGTTATTTAACTTTGCACTTTGACTCACTCCTTTAATTAAGAGTAAACCTATAGCCAAAACTATGATTATAGCTGGCAAATTCATAATACCACCCTCAAAAGGCGATTTCAAAAGTTGTCCCGGCAAATTAATTCCTATGCTTCTTAAAATACTGTCTACATAACCTGACCAACCAATTGCAACAGTACCAATAGACACCGTATACTCCAGAATTAAATCCCAGCCTATAATCCACGCCCATACTTCACCAAGTGCCGCATACCCATACGTATAAGCACTTCCTGCTACTGGTACAACTGAAGAAAATTCAGCATAGCAAAGTGCAGCAAAAGCACACGCAAGTCCAGATACTATAAATGACAATATGAGTGCTGGTCCAGAAAAATTAGCTGCTGCTACTCCAGTTATAACAAATATTCCTGCACCTACTATTGCACCAACTCCCAGCATAGTAAGTTCGAAAGCTCCTAAAACCTTGTTTAGTGATTTTTCTCCTCTCGTTTCTTGGATTAAATCACTTATGGATTTTGTTTTAAAAATATTTCTCATAGTATCCCCCCAACATAATATATTGATATTAATATAGCCAAACCTATAATAAAGTCTCATGAAATTTTTGTTAAATATGATATTTTATTAATAATTATACTCAATAATGTAAAAAATATCAATACAGTCAATATTAATTATGAAAATAAAAAATTATTTAAATAGTTTAGTAGAATTTAGTTTTTGGAGATTATATAATAATGATATGTAAATTGACGCACTATGGAGGTTATACTGTTGCAGGAAGAATATATAAATAATAAAAAAAATATATGTATAGATATAAATGAAGACGCTTGGAATAAAGAAACTTATAATGCCTGGATTGAAAGATTTGGAACCCCTCAAGAAGAAGCTTGTAAAATCCAAAAAAATCCAACCAAAATTTTATCTGTACTTTACAATAAATTTGGAGATGTAAAGGGGAAAAAAATAATGAATCTCATGGGCTCCAACGGAAATAGAGCTGTAGCTCTTGCTGTGCTTGGCGCCGATGTTACTGTAGTTGATTTTTCCGAGGGAAATAAAAGATATGCTCTAGACTTAGCAAAAGAGGCCAATGTAAAAATAGAATATATATTAAGCGATGTGCTTAAACTTGATAACAACTTAGATAGTACATATGACATAGTTTTTGCAGAAATGGGGATAATTCATTACTTTTTAGATTTAAAACCATTTATGAGTTTAGTTTATAGGCTTTTAGCTCCAAATGGAGTGTTTGTTTTGAGAGATTTTCACCCTGTTTCAACAAAGCTTATAACTTCAAGGGGTTCAACCGCAAAAGTGAGAAAGCACAAGGTAACGGGAAATTATTTTGACACAACCTTGGAAGAAAAAGATGCCGCTTATTCAAAATACCTAAATTCAGGTGAAGCCACAAAAGTTTTACTTAGAAAATGGAATCTTGGAGAGATAGTTACAGCTGCCGCAGAAAGTGGGCTTATAATAAAAAGCTTAGATGAGGAACCTAACTTATCCTGTGAGAATTACGATAAGGGGATTCCAAAAACCTTTACGCTTGTGGCAGAGAAAAGATACTTTTGACTTAAAGTTTTTGACTTAAAATTTTTGACTTAAAGCCAAAAACTTTAAGTCAAATAAATTTGAAATAGCCATTGACAGTTAGATATCTAATTGTTATAATCAAATATAGTTAGATATCTAATTGTTAGATTATTGGAGGTATTATAATGGATAAATCTAATTTTTCATTTCAAACTCCTTATTCGGATTTAATAAGATCCATTGGTTTGAAAACAAAGTTTATCGCTGATAAAAAGATAAACGAATTAGGATTAAATTCCCAGCAAGGACGTATGATAGGTTATATATATGAGCATCAAGATGAAGGAATAATTCAAAAGGATTTAGCAGATGCTTTTCAACGTAAAGGTGCAAGTATTACTAGTATGCTTCAGGGATTAGAAAAAAAGGGATACATTGATCGCAGGATTCCCAAAGATAATGAAAGACAGAAAAACATCTATGTATTGCCAAAGGGTGTAGCTTTAATAAATGACTTTAATAAAATATTTTCCGAAGTAGAAGAAAACATAACTAAAAATCTGTCCAAGGAAGAGAAAGAAAGTTTATTATCTTTATTAATGAAAGTAAATAGCAATTTAACTGCAAAGTAACAACACTTTGCTCTAGTGGGCTTATGGCTAAGCCCCAATTTATTTATCCATATAGTTAGAGTTCTAATAATTAGATATTTAATATTTTTATATTGGAGGGATATGAAATGGAAGAAAATATATCAAATGAATATTATTTAAAAAGTGCCTCAATCGGAAAAACAATTGCTCATTTAGCTATTCCTATGATGATTGGTATGTCTGTGAATACAGTATACAATGTTATCAACGCATTTTTTATTGGACTACTAAAAAATACAGAGATGTTAACTGCTGTTACCTTGGGATTGCCTATTTTTACTATCCTAATGGCTTTTGGAAATATGTTTGGAGCAGGAGGCGGAACCTTCATAACTCGTCTTATTGCAAAAAAAGAAATACAAAGAGCGAAAAAAGTGGCGGGATATACTTTTTATAGCAGCCTTATATCTGGAGTCTTACTTGCCATTCTTTCTTTTCTTGCAATCACTCCTATTGTTAAAATCATGGGGGCAGATACTTTAGCCGTTATGAACTACACAAAAAACTACTCCTTAACTATGTTCTTTGGTGGATTTTCAATTGTACTCAACTTTGCTTTAGAGCAAATCGTTAGAGCCGAAGGAGCTTCAAAGGAGTCTATGTATGGAATGTTTATAAGCACAGCTTTAAGCCTAGTTTTTGATCCACTATTTATATTAATATTAAAATTTAATGTTATAGGCGTAGCTCTGTCAATGGTTTTAGCTAATATAGGTTCATCTATATATTACATTTATTACTTAGAAACAAAAAGTGAGCATTTAAAAGGATTTATTAAGCATTTTAAGATTTCTCTTAAAGATAAAATAGAAATATATAAAATAGGTGTTTCTGAATTATTGCTTACGGTTTTTCTCATTATTACAACTCTTCTTTTGAATAATTTTTCAATTGGATATGGCGATAGCGTAGTAGCTGGCTTTGGTATAGCTTTGAGAATTGTACAAGTCCCAGAATTTCTTTCAATGGGTCTGTCACTAGGAATTATCCCTTTAATTGCATATAACTTTTCAAATAATAACTTAACTAGATTAAAGGAAAGCATTAAACAAGCAGCATTATGGGTTTTACTACTATCAGGCACCTTTGTTACTCTAGCTTATATTTTCAGAATGCAAATTATTCATTTATTCTCAAAGGATGCTTCTGTAATTAATATAGGACAATATATTATGCTTGCTATGCTAATTTCTGCATTATTTAACGGTTTTACTACACTATTTACAGGAATTTTTCAAGCTTCGGGTCAAGGAATTTCTTCTACAATTATGTCCGTTACACAAGGTATTCTTTATATACCTACAGTCATTCTACTGCATAATTTCTTTGGACTTCATGGAGTTATCTGGTCCATGACTATCACTGAAATTATAACTTGTATAACTGGATTGATATTATACATCATTTTTAGTTACAAAATAAAAAAGAATAGTTTAAATTAACTACTCTTTTTTATTATAGGTTTATATTTTATTTTCCAGAATCGCTAGAAGTTTTTTGTGAAAGAGCATCAGCTGCTTTTTCCAAATTACCAGTTATAGCATTGGCTAAAGCATCACTTGATTTAATGCGCCATTCTTTTTTATTAGCATCCTTTACTAGCTCTATATTAACCTCATTTGATGTCATAGCCACATTTTTTGCTGAAAGACTTTTAATATAGTAATCCTCAACTAATTTTTTTTCTTTATTTTCATCTACATTTCCACTCATGGCATCTTCAAAAATAGTTGGCATAGTATCATTAGCCATTTTATTCGTTATCTTTACCAAATCTGGTGCTGTAATACTTGCTTTTACTTTAGCTGTGTTGCCTGAAATAGTTGAAGATATAATTTTGTATTTAACTTTTGGAAAAATCTTTTTAATAATTTTACTTCCATCTTCATTATCATTAGAAAGCTTTTTACTATTGTTATTTAAAAATGTAGCTACGGTTTTAAAATCATTTTTATTTAATGCATTAAAAAATCCTTTTACAGCTTCATCGGGCTTTTGTCCACCACATGCAGTTATAGACATAAGCAAGCAAAAACAAGTCATTAAACCTATAAATTTTTTTAAAAATAATTTCATCATATTTCCCCCTTTATTGCTTTTAAAGTATATCACTTTCCACCTTTTATTTGCAAATGAGGAAATTTAATTATCATTTTAAGTTCATAGTAAATACTGTAATCAGTTGACAATGGACAGAGGACAGCGCAGCTGGCACTATAAGTTTTAAGATTTACCTAAGCAAAGCAAAAGGTAAATCCACATTCACTCTACCTTTCAGTTTGTTCATCTATGTTACTTTAATCAATCAAAAAAGTTACCAGCCTTAAACTCATACTGGTAACTCTATATTCCCTTTAATTTAAGATTTTCTGCAGCAACGCGGAGGAAAATCAACCTTAACTGTCAACTGTTTAAAGGCTTCTTCCTTCCAGAACATCTATAGTATTCATTTTTGAAAGAAACCTTAAAGAAGGTATAGAGGAGAAAACTCCAACTGCAGTAGGCACAATAAGGCTTAGAACGATATACCACTTACTATAAACCTCTACAGGAGTACCCTTTGCCTCGCAGTAAACTTGATTAAATATATTCCCACCTATAAAGCTTATTATAATTCCTAAAATAAAGCCCAAAACTATAACAATTAACATTTCCTTAGCCAGCTTAAAGAATATATTTAACTTAGTGTATCCAACTGCGTCAAGTATTGAAAACTCGCTAACTCTATCAAAAAAGTGTATATAATTCATATTACATATGGTAAAGGTTAAAACAGCAATAGTAATAACAAGAACTATAACTGCAAATATATTAAACATAGGAAAAAAACCGCCTATATCAAAATATAGATCTTTATAACTTACTACTGTTATATTCTTATTACTAATTGAATCAAGATAACTATTAACCTTGCCAAGCTTTCCATTCTTAGGAACTATTATTATTGAATTCACAGTACTCTTTACGCTCTGTAGATTTTTAATATGACCAAACGCAATAATGTTTTTTCCAAGGTAAAGTCCTACAATCTTGCATTTTCCTGTTATGCCCTTGTCCACATTTTCATCCAAGTAACTGCCTATTTTAAGGCTTCTACTTTTTGCGTATTCACTATTTACCAATATTTCATTGCTATCTCGTGGAATTCTTCCTTCCTCCAACTTAAAACCAAACTTTTTCATGAGATAACTGGTATCACCTTCACTTACGAAAAATCCTGGTGATCCACAATCAGATATAAGCATCTTCATCCTTAAATTTCTAACTCTATCAGAATATATAATTCTATCTATATCCTTATTAACCTTAAGTTTGTCAATATACTTCTGTTCATTTACTGAAGCTGGGTCTATATTTACATAGGACAGTTTTTCATAAGGACTTAAAATATTATCCTTCATTTGATTTTCAATTCCACCGCCAATTATACATATAAAATACATAAGAAAAACACCGAGTGCCACTACCAAAATTTGTGGAATAAACTTTTTAGGGTTTCCTTTTAGATATAAAAATACACTTAAGGACTTTAACTTCATAAAGCATTCACCCTGCTTTCCTCCACACTCTTTATACTTCCATCCCATACCCTTATTATTTCTTCAGCTCCAGATAATATTGATTCATCATGGGTTACCACTAGAATAGCCGCTTTACCTTTAAACCCCTCCAGCACCTTCATCACCTCAAAAGCATTTTTGTGATCCAAGGATGCTGTTATTTCATCTGCAAAAATTATTTCCGGGTCATTTATAAGTGCCCTTGCAATTGCAACTCTTTGTCTTTGTCCACCAGACATTTTTGCTGGTCTTTTATTGATTTCTCTTTCAAGTCCAAGCTTTATTAAAAGCTCTTTTGCCTTATCTATATCTTCTTTTTTGTTTGAATTTAGCGGAACAAGAACATTTTCAAGAGCAGTAAGATAATTCATTAAGAAATGTCTCTGGAAAATAAATCCAAACTGTTTATTTCTTATTTGAGCCATTTCTTTACCTCTTATATCTTTATATGCTTTTCCTTTATAAATCACCTCACCTGAACTCGGTTTTCTAAGTCCACTTAAAAGATAAAGAAGTGAACTCTTTCCGCTTCCAGATGGTCCAAGTATGCCATAAAAACGGTTTTCTTTTATATTAAGATTTATATTTTTAAGTGCATATGTCTCCTCGTCGTGACCAACATCATAAACTAAATTTACGTCCTTCATTTCTATAAGCATTTTATCCCATCCTCTCTATTATTGATATAGGTTCAACTTTTTCCAGTAGCCTTGAAACTGGTATTATAGAAAAAATAGCTATAAAAAGTGGTATAGACAAAAGCTTTGGGAACAAATCCCACGTAATGAGAAACAAAGCTATTCCTCTTGGATATAAATAAAGTACATTATATATCTTTGCAAAAACAAACAATGCTAAATATCCAAAACCAAAACCAAAGAGAGACGAAATTGCTATTTCTTTAACCATTCTTAATACAATCTTTTCCTTTGTATAACCCATAGCCTTTAAAATCCCTATTTCTGGCCTTCTTCTCATATAGCTTATATATGATGAATTGCCTAAAACCGTTGACATCACTACAATCATTATTATTATTACTAAGTTGAATATTGTATTAAAGCCATTTAAATTATTTATTTCTTCCTTCTGCAAACTTTCATAATTTGAATTTTTAATTCCATCCTTTGAAATAGAATTTATATATTTGTTCATCTCCTTCATTTTTCCCTTTTTAGGGAACACAAAACACATATAATTTTCTTTTTCCAAAGCCTTTGAGTCTACAGCTATAAAGGACACAATATTATCTCCCTTAAGTATTCCATTAACCTTATATTTGCCCGGGAAATAGTCATCTCTTCTAACATCATAGCCAACAAAACTCCCTATGCTTGCATTCTTACATCTTGCTGTATTTTCATTTATCAAAATTTTTTTATCTCCGTTTTTTATATAACTTCCTTTATCAAATTTAAGTCCCATTTTGTTTATCATATACTTTATATCATTTTCATCAGCATAAAAACCTTCATAATCTGCATCTGTACCAAATACACTCCTAATCATATACCGAAAGCTCTCTACTTTTACAACTCTTTCAACAGACGCCTCATTTTCCAACTTCTTTATTACAGCTTTATCTAGAGCCTTTTTATTTTTATATACCAACGTTGCATACTTATATTTTTCATTATTTCTTGCATCGCTGTCATTCATATTAAAGGTATAAAGCTGAATAGCTCCAATAAGCAGTATTGCAAGTCCAATGGAAATCATTATAGCTAGTGAACTTTTTTTATGGCTCTTAAAGTACATTCCATAACTTAAAGGCTTTCTCATCATAATCACTCCTTTATATTTAAATAATACAAAAAATACTTCATATAAAAAAGTAACCGCGGTCATAAATTATATATGACTGCGGTAATATAGTGCAAGCTTAGTTCTATCCTTTATACCTAATTTGCTATAAATGCTACTTACGTAATTTTTTACTGTCCCGTCGCTTATATAAAGTGCGGAAGCTATCTGTCGGTTTGTAAAACCATCGGCTATCATAGAGGCAACCTCCGCTTCTCTTTCCGTAAGAGGAAGTTTAAGCTTTTTCTCTTCAACCTTCTTTTCTTCTTTTACTACTTTTTTGGCAAGAACCTCTGCGACCTTAGTTGGCATTATAAAGGTTCCTTTAATGCAATCCATTATTGCTTGTCTTAATTTCTCTTTTTCAATGTCTTTAAATATATACCCAGACACACCTAAACTAAGAGCATTTAATATATATTCTTCATCATCAAAGGTAGTAAGAAGAAGTATTTTTACCTTTGGGAACTTTTCTCTAATTATTTTTGATGCAGTAACCCCATCCATAACCGGCATCCTTATGTCCATAAGTACTAAATCCGGCATAAACTCTCCAACCAACTTTAAGGCTTCCTCACCATTTTCCCCACATGCTAAAACCTCAATATCTGAAAATGAGTTTAGAATAACCTCAAGACCATCTCTCATTAAGTTTTGATCGTCAACTACAATAACCTTAATCATACTTCGCCCCCATATAGATGAACAACATAAAATAGTGAACTGTGCACTAAGCTAAATTTAGTTTATCGGAATAACCTTAAATTTTAGTTTTCCAGTGACTTATCTACTTCAAAATTTATATATATATTAAACCCCTCATCAATATCTGTAAAAATATCCAGGCTTCCGTTTGCTTCTTTAACTCTTTCCTCCATAGCCGTAAGTCCAAAGCCTTTTTTAAAGTTACTTAACCCTTTTCCGTTGTTTTCAAGAGAAAATCTTAATAACTCCTTATCATACTTAAGCTTAAACAAAAATGCGGTTGCAGCTCCATGTCTTATACCGTTACTTATTCCTTCTTGAAGTGCTCTAAAAATACATCTTTTAACTATTTCTTTTTCTCCGTTAAAATCATCTATGTCATACCTTATTATAACATTTGTATGAAGAATTGTATTTTTTATGAGTTCAATAACTTCATTATAATAATTAATTTGACTTTTATCCAAGGCTCTAACAGAAGTCCTAACCTGTCTTAAACCCTTTCTAACCTGCTCCAATGCAGAGGTTAATTTATTTGAAGCTTCTTTCTTATCTTCCTCCATAAGTACCTTGCTGGCTTCCATTTCAACAAGTGCTGTGGTAAGAGTATGTCCCACAGTATCGTGAATTTCCCTTGCAAGCCTATTTTTTGTATCCATAACAATATAGTCTTCGTTTTTCCTATATGCCTCACGAATTTTTTCAAAAGAAGCTTCAAGTTCAATATTCTTTATACTAAGGCCATCCTTTGCTGCCTCCAGTTTGTTGTTAATATTGCATATATACTTTAAAAGGTACAAAATCGTAACTACAAAAAAATATATCACAAAATTATAAAACTCAAGTTTATACACAGTTACTATACCAATACCCTTAAATTTACAGTAATTAATATAAAAAGTTAAAGCATACAGCATTCCAGAATAGAATAATGAATATATGCCATACACTCTAAAAATAACATCATATATTATTACGAAATAAAAAAGCACAAAACTAGTACCATTATCAATTTGTCCAAGCATAAAAATGAGTGCTGTTTGAACCAAAACATATAAAATATATAGTTTTTTTCTTTGCCCCTCTCCAATTATCTGCCGGATTGTAAAAATCAGGATTATAGCAAAGCTAAAAAACATTGTATTCCATGGATTTTCTATATCTTCTATAGAACACACCAAAAGCCCTGTAGTTAATATTATGTATGCAATAATAACAAGATAATTTTTTATCTTATTATTCATATAATTACTTCCTTTAACCTATAGGTATACAACCTGAAAGATTTAAATTCACAATACCCAAATTTATACTGTTAAGTTATGGTTTCACTCAGAGTACAACAACAGAGTACAGTCACTGTCCTCTGCCAATTGTACTCTGTACTCTAAGTTAAATTATAAATTTTAAGGATAAACTTGGTATTATCAATTTTAACATTCCATTTTGTCTATCTTTATATAAGCTTCAGCTTTTCCATAACCTCAACGAATTTTTTAGTATCTATAGGCTTAGATGCATACGCGTCACACCCATACTCAAAGGCACTTTTAACTAAATCCGTTTCACCTAAAGCTGTGACCATTATTATTTTAGCACATTTTTCAGCTTCCAGCCCTCTTTGAGTTTCTAAATCCCTAATGGCTTTTAATACCTTAACCCCATCAACCTTAGGCATCATTATGTCAAGACAAATAAGATCATATGGTTTATTTTCTTTAAGAGAAAGCATATAGGCATCTATAGTTTCCATGCCATCAACTACAATATCACATTCCCCATATTCCGAAAGAAACCTACTTAAAAACTTACGACTAGCAAAATCATCTTCTGCAATCAATATTTTTAGCATGCTTATTCCTCCTTTAACAATTTCTTACAAGATTCAAATTTATTAAGAATTTCTTTTGTATACTCATTAGCTTTTTCTACATCTTCACGCCTAGCCGCCAGCTCTATTTTAAAAGCCACATCCTTCATATCCTGATTATCAATGTCATTGCACATATTTTTAATATCGTGAGATACATTTTCTATTTCCTCAAAATTGCTGCTTCCTAAAGTTTGTACAAGCTTCTCCAATTTTATAGATATGTCTTTAACCTTGGAATTTAGCTTTTCTTCCTTAACCGCCTGGATTTTATCCACAAACTCGATTTCTCCAGAATTATTTAAAACTACTTTTTTGCTGATATTCTTAAAGAATATTTTTTCTATTGCACCAAATAGTTCATTCATCTTTATAGGCTTTGCAACATAATCATCCATACCTATAGATATAAATTTTTCCCTATCCACTCTTAGCGCAAAAGCAGTAATGGCTATAATAGGAGTATGCGCTTTTGTACCCTCCATTTTTCTTATCTGCTTTGTAGCCTCTATTCCATCCATTAAGGGCATTTGAATATCCATGAGTATAACATCATATTTAACCTTTTCCACCATACTTACAGCCTCTAAACCATTGCCTGCTTTATCAACCTCATAGCCTTTTTCCTCAAGCATTCTTGAAATCACAGTTAAATTGACAGCAGCATCATCAACAACTAACAAATGCATTCTTTTATTGTTTCTTACTAGCTTGTACTCTATTTTATCATGTTCAATAATCTCAGTTCCCAATTTAAATTTAGCGGTAAAATAAAATGAAGTTCCTTCACCTTCTGTGCTCTGAAACCATATGTTTCCCCCCATTTTATTTATAAGCTTTTTGCATATTACAAGTCCTAACCCGCTACCTCCAAATCTTCTTGTTATGGACCCATCTACCTGACTAAAGCTTTTGAAAAGCTTGCTCCTCCCGTTAGAACTTATTCCTATTCCAGTATCGGAAATGATAAATTTAAGCTCTACTGTATCCCTTTTAATTTCAACGGGTTGTACAGTTAACTTAACGGATCCCTTCTCTGTAAATTTAATTGAATTGTTTATAAGATTATTCAAAACCTGCCTTAGTCTTGTTGGATCTCCTATTATGTACTTTGGTATTTCATTAGAAAAGTTATATTTAAAATCTAAGCCCTTGCTTGCAGCCTGGATTATATGAGCCTTTAATGCCCCATTTATCATTTTTTCTATATTAAAATTGATTTTCTCCATCTCAAGCTTTCCTGCTTCTATTTTTGAAAAATCCAGTACGTCATTTATGACCTTAAGCAAAGAATCTGAGCAATCCTTTGCAATTTTAAGATTTTCTCTTTGTTCTTCATTGAGGTTTGTAAGCAGCGTAAGATCTATCATTCCTATAATACCATTTAGCGGTGTTCTAATTTCATGGCTCATATTTGCTAAAAATTCGCTCTTAGCTTTATTTGCGGTTTCTGCTGCTACCTTTGCCTTTTGCAAGTTGATTTCTATCATTTTTCTATTGGTTATATCTGCAATTGATAAGATAGCATTATTTACGCCATTTATAATGATATTAGACGCACTTATACTTAAATATAATTCTACTTCCCTACCATTATTCCAGAACACCTTGCTAAACTCACCATCAACATTTTTTTCTCCCTTTAATGCACTTCTAATTGCCTGATTAAGGTTACACATTATACACTTAGGTGTAGAACCGCATCCATATTTATTTAAAACGGCATCCTTGCAGCAAATACCTTCACCAAACTTTTTATTGATTATGTCTTCTCTGTTTTTACCAAATAACCTAAGTGCGGAATCATTAATCATAGTTACCATCATATCCTGATCTATTAAAATCATACCCACAAAGCTAGAATAAAATATTAATTTTAAGTTATTTCTTTCCTCTTCCATTTTCTTTTCAATACTCATTATTCTAGATATGTCCCTAAAAACTATGACAACGCCCTTAATTTTGCCGCTCTTGTCCCTTATTGGTGAACTATTTGCTGACAAGTACTTTCTTAAGCCTTCTTTAGTTATTAACATTGTATTTTTGTTAAGTCCTACAGAACCTTCCTTCTTTAGTGCAAGATCAACAGGATTTTCCTCTAAAACACCAGTATAAGCATTAATGAAATGAAAGGTATCTTGAAATCTTGCACCACTGACTTCTTCACTTTTCCATCCTGTTAATCTTTCTGCAGAAGAATTCATAAATTCAATATAACCATTTATATCTGTAATAATTAATCCATCACCTATACTAAATAATGCTTCTTCGATTAAATCCATATGATTCACCTACTCTTTTCTATACACTGCGGGCCTAACATACTTATATTTGCTTTCGTCTCTGCTGATTGATTCCGAATGACCTATAAAAAGATATCCTCCTGGTTCGGTTAAATCATAGAACTTATTTATTAGCTCTATCTTAGTCTTATTATCAAAGTATATCATTACATTTCTACAAAATATAGCGTGAAACTTTTTCCTAAAAGGGAAAGCCCTACTCATAAGGTTTAGCCTTCTATATATAACTTGATTTTTAATGCTATCCATAATACTGTAGTTTTCAGCATCAAGTTTCTTTAGATAATTCATTTTCCATAGACTTGGCAAAGGCTTTACACTTTCACTGCTGTATATTCCCTTTTTAGCAATACTAAGAACCTTTGTTGATAAATCTGTAGCCAATATCTTTGTATCCCAGGTTGCTTTTTCATTACCAAAAAACTCATCTAGTATCATAGCAATTGTATAAGCTTCCTCACCAGAAGAACATGCCGAACACCAGATACGTAAATCATTATCCTTTATTTGTCTTTTTAAATACGGTAGAACTTCATCCTTAAAATAGTAAAAATGGTCTTGCTCCCTCATGAAGAAAGTGTGATTGGTAGTAATTGTATTGACAAAACTTACTATTTTGTCTCCAGACTTGTCCTCTAAAATTTTTCTATAATACTGTGTAAAATTATCACACTTTTCTTCATATAAATTTTTTTCAAGTTTACTTTCCAATATACTTTTCTTTTCTCGTTTTATAGATATACCAAAGTTTTCTTTTATAAATCCGGATAGCTTTTGAAATTCCATTTCAGTCATATGCATAAAAATCGCCACCTTTAGTACTTTCCAAACTCCCTGTCACTTAAATCTATACTGTCAGTTTTTGAAACAGCAGCTTCCTTTGCAGCCCCATTATTTTTGTTCATAGCTTTTAACATATTTAAAACTTCTGGATTAATATCTTTTTCACTATGTTTCTCCGAAAAAACATCTAACTTTTTCAGCTTAAATTGCAAAACTTGTTCCTGTAAAAACTTTGCTTGCTCTGCAAGTTCCTCACTAGCCGCAGCACTTTGTTCTGAGGTTGCTGAATTTTCTTGAACTACCTGAGATACTTGAATTACCCCTTGGTTTATCTGCTGAAGTGCTGATGACTGCTCTGTAGATGCTACAGATATTTGATTTATAAATTCTGATACCTTTGCAATGCCTGTTACAATTTCATCTAAAGCCTGTGCAGTTTCATTTGCAATTTTAGTACCACTCTCTACCTTTTTAATAGAATTCTCTATCATTTCTGTTGTCTCTTTAGCTGCACTTGCAGATCTAGCTGCTAAATTTCTAACCTCTTCTGCAACTACTGCAAATCCTTTACCATGCTGCCCTGCCCTTGCTGCTTCTACAGCGGCATTTAATGCAAGAATATTCGTTTGAAAAGCAATATCATCTATTACTTTAATTATCTTTGATATATTTCCTGAAGAAGCATTTATCTCTTCCATGCTTACAAGCATCTGCTGCATCTGCTCGTTTCCATTTTCAGCATTTTCCTTTACAGATGAAGATAATTCATCAGCTTCTTTAGCATTATCAGCATTAAGCTTAGTTTGAGAAGATATTTCTTCAATTGAAGATGTCAACTCTTCTACTGAACTTGCCTGCTCAGCTGCTCCTTGAGAAAGAGCAATACTTGAGTCCGATACCTGTTTAGAACCTATTGCTACTTGATTAGAAGAAACATTAATATTATTTAACACTTCATTAAGTTTATTGGCCATTGTTTGAAATGATCTTGCTAAAGCTCCAATCTCATCCTTAGACCCTAAATTTATATTTACATCGAGATTACCAACTGCTATTTCATCTGCTTCCTTAATGAGTTTCTTTATAGGTTTGCTTATAGATTGTGATATGATTACTCCAAGAATCATTGCTAATATTATGCCTACCACCATAAACACTAAAGTTATCATCCTATTTGTACTTGCAGTTTTATCATTATTTTCAGAGGTTAATTTAGCATTTTGGCTTTTTAAAGTTGAAATCTTCTTTAATGCTTTTTCAACATTATCTTGAGCCGTTCTAAGTGTAGAATATGTCATTACCATTGCTTCTTGATCTTTTCTATTTTCCTTTAATTCCATAACCTGCTGTGCAGCGTCCATGAACTTTTCTTTAGAACTTTTGAGTTCGTCAGTGGCTGTTTTTCCAGCCTGAGTAAGTAAATTTTTATAAAATTCATTAAGCTCTCTATCAAAATTTGTACTATAGCTATCAACTTCTGTCTTATATTTTTTTATGTCTTCTAGCTTACTTGATAAAAGAACATCCTTTACTCTAGATCTAATAGCCCCAAAATCATATGCCATTGTAACAAGCTGATCTAATGGTTGAACATTTTTTTCGTACATCTGTATATCTGCTTTGTTAAGATTATCTATATTTATAATACCAATAGTACCTATTACCGCTGAAATCAAGGCAACAATTATAAAACTTACTAAAAGCCTTACACTTATTTTCAAATTCCTAAAAAAGTTCATTATTAGTCCCCCAATACTATTTATTTATATACTGCTTAGACTTTTGATGTCATTGTACTTAAGTAATTTATTACAATCTAATATAAGCTTTATCCCATTGTTTGTTTTTCCAATAGCTTTTATATATTCATTGTTATACCTACTTATATCAGGAGGATCTACTATTTCAGAATCTGGTATACTTACCACCTCTGATACACTATCTACAATAAGCCCCATAAAAATATCTCCCATTTGAATAATTACAATGCACGTCCTATCATTATATTCTTTTTCTTCCTTTTTAAATCTTAACCTTACATCCATTACAGGTATAATTTTCCCCCTAAGATTTATTATACCTTTTATGTAATCAGGTAACTCCGGAACTTTACTTATATCCTGTATTACAATTATTTCTATAACATATTTTATCTCTATGCCATAAAACTCATTTTGCAGCATAAAGGTTAAAAACTTTCCCTTTTGTGTATCTTCTTCATCTAACAAGTCAATATCATAAACTTCAGGCATTTCTATCCCCCCTTTAAGCGCGCTGTTGTATTATTCCAGCAACATCTATTATTAGGCTAATACTCCCATTACCTAAAAGCGTACATCCAGACAATCCATCTATCTTTTTTATATTTTTTATATAGCTTGGCAATGCCTTTATTACTACTTGCTGCTGTCCTACCAATTCATCTACAAATAAGCACGCTATCTTATCATCCTGCTCAACAACAATAATTATGCCACGGCTCAAATCATCTATATCAGTCTTAATATCATATATCTCATGAATACGAAAAACCGTATAACATTCCCCTCTTATCATCACCATTTCATTACCATTTAAGTCTTTTATTATATCTTCATTTTTGGGTCTAAAGGACTGTCTTATGTTGCTTATTGGTATGGTATAATATGAATCTCCAACCTTTACATTCATTCCATCTATAATCGCCAAAGTAAGTGGTATTTTTAGCGTAAATATAGTTCCTTCTCCCTCAGTACTATTAACGTACGTATATCCACCAATCTCCGAAAGATTTCTTGAAACTACATCCATTCCAACACCCCTACCGCTGAATTCCGTTACATTATCGTTAGTAGAGAAACCTGGTAAAAATATTAGATTATAGATCTCGTTATCACTCATTTCTTCTTGTGACTTTGTGAGCATATTATTTTTCACTGCCTTTTCTAATATTTTTTCCTTATTTAGCCCTGCCCCATCATCACTGATGGTTATAATAACGTAGCTTCCAAGATTTTTTGCCTCTATTGTAATTAATCCTTCTTCTGACTTTCCAGACTTTACTCTATCCTCTTTTGTTTCTATTCCGTGATCCACACAATTTCTAACAAGATGCATCAACGGATCGGATATGTGCTCTATTATATTTTTATCAACCTCAGTATCTTCACCTATAAGCTTTAATTTAACCTCTTTATCAAGCTTCTTTTTCATATCTCTAACGACACGATTCATCTTATTTAGTGTTGGAGCAAGAGGTACCATTCTTATGGACATTACTATGTCCTGCAATTCACTTGTTATCTTATGTAATTGGCGTGCAGATTTTTTAAAGTTTTCTAACTCAAGCCCATATAAATCAGGATTTTGAATTACCATAGCTTCTGCAATAACCATTTCTCCAACTAGATCCATAAGTTTGTCCACTTTTTTAATATTAACACTTATCATTTCCTGAACACCGCTGTTATGAGCTTCTGAAGAACTTTTCTTCTCTACCACCACAGGCTTTTTTATAGGACTCTCTTTTATATTTTCCTTAACACTTTTATTGAATTGCTTAAACTCATCATCATCTTCAAGCTTCACTAATTCAAGCTTTCTTAACATCACAGTTTGATTTAAAATTTCGCTTACTTCCTCATAGGCTTTATCTGTCTTAAAGATAACTTGAAAACCACTTTCTCTTATTACTTTAGCGGTATCATCATCTTCTATAATATCTTCTGGCAAATAATGTACTTCGTCAGTAAACTCTTTAATACTGCTTATAACTGTGTATGCCCTTATGTTTTCCATTTCGCAATCATCATCAAAGAATATTACTGCTTTATAAGTATTATTGCTAAGTAAAACATTCTTTTTATCTGATTCTATATAGTACTGCTGTTTAGTATTGCTTTTTTCTGTTTTTTCTTCAACAACCTCAGTAGAATTTCCTTTTAACTTTTCTAAGAACTTATGATTTTGGTCTATAAGCTCACTGCTCTTTCCATCAACTTCATCACCATTCTTTATCTTTTCTAACTCAACCTTTATGAAATCAATACTTTCAAATAGTAAATCCGCTAAAGCTGAATAATCAACATTTTCAGGATTATTTTCCCTAAAAAAATAAAAAATATCTTCCATTGAATGAGCGAGAGTAGATACATCATTAAAAAGCATCATTGCTGACGACCCTTTAATGGTATGCATTATTCTAAAAATTTCATTAATGTCTTCATTTGAATAACCGTTTGAATTTTCATTGTCTAAAATTATTGCCTCTAGTTGATCTATAAATTGGGATGTTTCAAATATATACATCTCCAGCATAGGCTCATTTGAAGATTCTGACAATTATCTCACCACCCATTGAGCCAATATTACATGGCCATCACTTTATTTAGCGTATCTACCAACTTTTCTTCTTTAAATGGCTTTACAATAAATGATTTTGCTCCACTTATTACAGCTTCTTTAACTATCTTTTCTTGTCCCATTGCTGTAACCATAACAATTTTAGCCTTAGGATCATATTCTTTAATCAATTTTAATGTTTCAACTCCACCCATTTTAGGCATTGTAACATCTAAAGTTACTAAATCAGGGCTAACCTCTTTATACTTAAGTATGCCAACTTCACCATTTTCAGCTTCTCCAACAACTTCAAATCCATTTTTTTCAAGCATAGATTTTAAAGACATCCTCATAAAAGCTGCATCATCAATAATAAGAACTTTTGCCATAATAATCACTCCTCATTAAAAATTAATTTATAATAAATTCACTATATAATAAGTTTTTTAAAATTTTAGAGTTTTCAGTCATTATTACCTAATTCTAGGTTATAAAAATTTAAATTATAAAGTTTACAAATAACTTATAATAATTATCGTTCAATGGCTGCTTTATTATAATATCTTTAGTGTAAACATTTATATAATATATATGGAAATTGTACTAAAACTAATTTACTTTGTCAATTATTATAACATTATATGTGTTTATGTTTTTTTGATTATCATAATACAGTAATTTGTCATATTATAAACAAAACTTTATACTATTTCTTGTCCTTTAACATTGAAAATAAAACTTGTGGTATATTAGAAAGAGATACTTGTTTTTGAACCGCTCCTATGTCATAGGCAACTTTGGGCATTCCATATACAACACAAGATTTTTCATCCTGTCCTATGGTTTTTGCTCCGCTTCTTCTCATAGCAAGCAATCCTCGTGCTCCATCATATCCCATTCCCGTAAGTATAATACCTATAGATTTGTTTTTTGCTTCTTTTGCTACAGATTTAAATAATACGTCTACAGATGGACAATGTCCATTTACTCTTTCTCCTTGAAAAACTTCCACACAATACCTGCCAAGTTTCTTTTTTATTGTCATATGTTTACTTCCAGGTGCAATAAGAACCGTTCCTTTTTCTATGTAGTCTCCATTCTCAGCTTCTTTCACCTTTAGCTTTGTTTGATTGTTAAGCCTATTTGCGAACATTTCAGAAAACACAGGTGGTATATGCTGTGTAATTACAATTCCTGGCATATTCTCCGGCAGTGAATTTAGTATATTATATATTGCTTCAGTTCCACCTGTCGAAGCACCTATTGCAACAATTGTATCTGTACTTATGCTACTTTTACTATCAAAGCTTTTTATTTTTAATTCTGATTTTTCTACAACATGAGAATGTGCAGCTACTTTAATTTTTTTTATCAATTCGTTTATGAAATTTTCCACGCTTTTAGGGGATTGTGTATTTGGTTTAGGAATAAAATCTACAGCTCCTGCATTTATGGCTTCAAACACAACCTCACTGGCAGAGCTAACAACTATTATTGGTAAAGAGTATTGTGGTAGCAGTCTTTTTATAAATTCAATTCCATTCATTTTGGGCATTTCTACATCGCAGGTCATTATGTCGGGTTTAAATTTTAAAATTTTATCTGCTGCCTCAAATGCATCTCCTGCCTTTGCAACCACCTCTATATCAGGTGATGAAGAAATACCCATTGAAATTATTTCACGAGAAAGTAGACTATCATCGACAATTAAAACTCTTATTTTGCTATTCATAAAATCTACTCCCTTCTATTAAACTATATAAGTTAATCTTAAGTATTGTAGACTCTTATTGAATTTCCTGCTATTTGTTAATCTTGATCTGTTTAAAATTATGATAAGTTTAATGTATGAATAAATGGTTGGATATAATTTAATAATATTATTTATATCCAAATTATACTAAATTCTAAGTAAAATGTCAATCATTAGACCTTTGCTTACATTTATTTTAATAATATTTAAATTCATGACTAAAAATACAAAAAATGAATGGAGAAGGCTTTTACGCTCTCTCCATTAAATTATTTTTTCATTTACTTCTTCGTCTTCTTCTTTGTTTTTAAACTTTTGGTTTTTTTTACTATTAAAAAATCTAAAAGCTGTTATTATAACGCCAAACAAACATAAGGCACCAGCACATATATAAACAAACTTCATTCCATAAATAAATACTTCATCTCTTCCTCTTATATAGTCTGTTACTCTATAATGAACCTTAGCACTCATTCTGCTATACAAAATAAGAGTTGATACGGAAGTACCTAAAACGAATCCTAAATTTCTAATTAAAGCATTAACGCTTCCTGCAATTCCTAACTTGTTTTTTGATACTGTAGACATAACCAAAGAATTGTTAGGAGATTGGAACATTCCATTTCCCATAGTCATTATTACTATATATAAAAGCAATAAAATTACTGAAGACTTTGCATTTAAAGTGCTGATTAAAAACAAACCCAAGCTTGTAAATGAAAGTCCTATAAGTGTCAAAATTTCTGAGCCTACTTTATCTGATAAATATCCACTGAAAGGTGCAACTACAGATAACACAATAGGTGATACCATCATAAACATTCCTGTTACTGCTGCTGAAAACTTCAATGTATCCTCAAAATAAAATGGCAGTATTATATTAGAAGCACTAATTGCTACAAATGATATAAATGCGCAAATTATACTTATTGAAAACAAACTATTTGAAAAAATACTTAAATCCAAAAGAGGCATTTTTATCTTCTTTTCCGCTATAATAAAAAGCACAAACGCTACAAACGCTACAATAAATGCTCCTATCATAACAGGATTATTATATCCTGTAGTCTGTCCTTGAACTACTGCCCAGAAAAAGGCTACAGTAGCTATCATAAATAGTGCTGCTCCTCTTGCATCAACTTTTTCATTAGAAATCTTATTTGTCTTAGGAAATACTTTAATAGTAGCTATAAATACTGCTATACCAATTGGCACATTTATTAAAAATATATATTCCCAACTAAATGCAGAGACAATAAAGCCTCCAAGTGGAGGTCCTGCCATTGAACCTAGTGCTACAAAAGTTCCCAAAACACCAAGTGCTCTTCCTCTTTCATTTGCGGGAAAAACCTGAGTTATAATTCCTTGATTAGTTGCCATGGTAGCTGCTGCACCTATTGCTTGTATAACTCTTGCTATAACAAGTACTAAAAGTGAATTAGTAAAGCCACACATTAAAGATCCAAAGGTAAAGAGAACAACTCCAAAACTAAAAACCTTGGTTTTCCCAATTATATCACCTATTCTTCCAAATATTAAAATCGTTGCAGCAACAGTTATTAAAAAGCTGGTTACAACCCATGTAACTCCTGACATTCCAACCTTAAGATTCACAGCCATATTAGGAAGAGCTACATTTACAATGCTTCCATCTAGCGTTGCCATAAAAGTGGCCGAAAGAACTGTAAATAGTATTATCCATCGCTTTTTATATATCTGATTTTCTTTATTATTCAAACTTATTCCTCCTTCCACAGCTAGCTACTTTACATTCTTTTGCTTTCCTTAGTACATCCTCTAAAAACTTTATAGATGTTTTTACTTCCTCTTCATTATTTCCTTTAATTAAAATATTAATCCACTCCTGAACTATTTTTCGAATTTCGGGCAGCAGGCTTCTACCTTTATCTGTTATATACAGCTTATATGCCCTTATATCTTCCTCATTTTCTTCCTTTTTTACATACTCAAGCTCTATCAATTTTTTCACAGTTCTAGCGGACATTGCTTTATCTACACTTAATTCCTTGCTTATATCATTTTGACTTATGCCTGGGCATCGGTTAAGTACAAATAAATATGGGTATGTTCCTGTTGTAAGTTTAAATTTGCAAAGCTCTTTATCAAGATAACATTGAGTACACCTATATATATTGCTGGTAAGCTTAATTAACGTTGAAGTGCTTTCATCCATAATAATTCTCCTTTATTCATTGCATAAATATAATAGCAAAATATCGTTGATTAGTCAACTATATTTATAAATAATACGAAGTAAGTGCATCACAGGATATTAAATAAAATTAATAAATCTAAGATAAATCATCCTGCAATACACTTACCTCGCATTATACAGTGTTTAAGGAAAATTTTTCTCCGTTTCTCTGCGAAAAATCCGTTATAAACATAGTTGATAAATAAAGGTAGTATATGGTACTAGTATTTAATTAATTACAAAGATTCAAGCCTAAAATTCCGTGGGAGCGAAGTAACAATGCTGAAGAAATAGTTTAAAAAACTCTTAATAAATCATGATTTAACAATTTTTAGTACGATAGCCCCATGTGCAAATTATCCTAATTTAAATTCTCTAATCAAATTTATAAGTTTATCCGCGCCTTCAAGATTTCCTTTGGACTCATTTGTTATTGCCTCACTCTTATCTTTAACTTCACCAACACTTGCAGCAATATCTGTAGATGACTTTGCCACCTCTGTTACGGAAGCTGCAACCTGCTCCATAGTCATTGTTATTTGATCAATGGAGCTAGATATTGTATCCGAAACTTCAGCAAATTTTTCTATTATATCTTTTACCCTAATTCCATCTTCCTTATACTCATGGCTAATTGAAATTAAACTTTCATAGTCCTTAAGAACATTCTTTTCCATAAATACTAATATGGATTTAGCTGAATCGGATAGCTTTTCAACAGCTCCAAGCACTGTTCCAATTTCATCTTGTATCTGAGAAACTGCACCTGCTGATTCCTCGGCAAGCTTTCTAACCTCTTCAGCAACAACTGCAAAGCCTTTTCCTTGATCTCCCGCTCTTGCTGCCTCTATAGCTGCATTTAGTGCCAATAAATTTGTCTGCTCTGCAATGCCATTTATACTTTCAGCCATTTCAGATATTTTATTTACAACCTTAACCTCTTCCAAGGATTTTTCCAAATTATCTTTAGTTTGTTTGTATATTTTTTCTGCACTTTCCTTTGAGTTTAAAGAATCATTGTTAATTACCTTAGCCTTATCCTGTATATTTAAAGCCACCTTCAAACCTTCTTTAGCCTTTTCTGCAGTAACATTAATTTCTTCTTTTACTGTAATTGTCATTGAGGTAACTTCCTCTACAGAAGCCGAAGATTGTTCCATTCCAGCTGATATTTCCTCTGTAGCTGCTGATACCTGCTCAATTTCACCATTTACAGCCTGGAGCATTCCATCGGATGTTTCTATGCTTTTAATAATACCTTCGCTTTCACTTCTTACCAGCTTCATACTATTATTAAGCTTTTCTACAGCATTGTTTAAGGCATTAACCGTCTTACCTATTTCGTCCTTTGAAACCACCTTCATTTTAAAATCAAATTCCCCATTTGCTAACTTTTCTGCACCTTCAAAAACCTCTCTAATCTGACTTACAATACTTTTTCTTATTAAATATGTAAACAAAATACCTAATATAACGCTCACTATAAGAACAACTATAATTATATTTGATGCAGCTATTGTAGTATCTCTAGACAATACCCCCTTCTCCTGTGTAGCATCCTTTTGAGCTTTTACAAATTTATCTATGCTTGAGGTAAGGTCATCCTGAGGCTTTTTTAACTCCGAAATAATCTTAGTAAGCTCTTCATTAGATACATCTGTTTTCATGCCTATTTTTATCGCCTCATTAAAAGCATCAAAGGCTGCATCATCCTTTTCATCAACTTCCTTGTTTAACTGCTTTCCCAAAGCTGTATAGGTCAAGCTTTGAAGCTGCCTCTTGTTAGAATTGTACTCTTTTTGAGCAGCTTTGTATTCATTTTCCTGTGTTCTCATATATGCTACGTCACTTGATGCACATATATTCCTCACTGCTATAGCCATGTTATCCACATCACTTTTCATTTCATAGGCTAAAGTTAATTTTCTATCCTCTGTAATCGTTAAATCCTTAACAGTACTATCAATTTTATTCAATTTAATAATTGATAAAACTGATATGCCTACTATTAAGACAATCATCAGAGAAAAACCTGTTATTAATTTGGTAGATAGCTTCATCTTGTTAAAGTTCATGTTGTAAATGCCCCCTCAATAATTTTGATCCTTAGTAAAAGTTTTAAGTAATGCCTTATTCTTACTTTAGCTATTGTACTGAATTTTTTACATATCGCATATTAATGTAAATTATAACATATATTAATTTGTAAAAATACAAGCATTTTAAAATTTGTACATTAAATATTTTACTTTTAATTTTATTTTTACTTTTAAAAAACAAGCTAAAAAAAATGTGAAATAGAATAACCACTTTATAGTCCTATCTCACACTTTTATAGTTTCATTTATTAATTATATTTTAAACTAAATACTGAACTTCTTTTCCATTGTCATCAATATAATCTATAACAGTTTTATTTGTTTTTAAATCTATAAATAAACTGCATTTTTTATTGCCCTTGCTCCAAGCAAGTCTTATTTCGTCTTTAGGACAATCCATAACTTCAAAATCACCGTCAAACGCATCATATTCATTTCTGAATTTAATAACCTTCATTAATCTTTTAACTACTTCCCTTTGAAGTGACTGTTCTATCTCTTCCATAGTGTAATTATGGCGGTTAACTTCACGTCCATCACCAGTTTTCTTTGCATTTTCATAATCATTTTCACCTGCAAGTAAACCTACATAATATATTTGAGGCACCCCTGGTGTAAAAAGCTGAATAGTCCTTGCTGCTATATATGCATCATCATCACAATTTAAAGCTGAATAATACGAGCATTGAATTTGGTGAACATCAAAGCCGTCTTTGTCTTTATATTCATCTGTTAAAATACGGCTTACAGTTGCTCCTCTTTCAATACAAATATCAACTACCTTTTTTGCCCTTTTGCTATCAATAAGATCATCCATATCAGGTTTTACAGGAATACCATCATGGCAGTCAAGGGTTGTAAACTGATTTTTAGGACGATTTTTTAAATACTTGCAAAGATCTTCGCTGGATTTATTTATCAAAGTATCAAGCACTGTATATGGCAAAATAAAATCATAAATCCAGAAGCCATGTTCTGCAAGCTTGTACTGAGTCTCATATTGTGAATGAACCTCAGGAAGCAACTCAATTCCTAAAGATTTTGCAAGTTCCATTATCCAATCTAAGAATTCATATATTTCTGGTTCTACAAAGAAGCAGCTTGTTCCAAGTTTCTTTACAACATAGCCTACAGCATCTAATCTTACTATTTTAATGTTGTTTTTGCTAAAGTTTGCAAAAAAGTCCTTAAGCAGCTGTTTTACCTTTTCAGACTTAACATCCAAATCTATCTGTTCTGACTGTTCTCCATGTCCAAATGTTGTCCAAACTTTTTCTTCCTTACCAGTCTCCTCTATCTCAAAAGTAGAATATGGCTGCTTTCTGCGTAGGAACATCTTGTCTATATCTTCTTTAACTGGCTCTCCATCCTTCCAAACCTTATCTAAGGTAATAAACAAATCAGCATACTTAGATTCTCTACCCTTTTTTAAAAAATCTTGAAAGTACTTTGATTGTTTTGATATGTGGTTAACCATCAAATCAACTACTACATCAAACTTTTCACCTATTGCCCTTATATCTTCCCAAGTACCAAACTTAGGATCTATTTCAAGATAAGTAACAGGTGCAAAGCCTCTATCTCCTGAAGATGGGAACGGCGGCAAAATATGAACTCCTCCACTGCAAATGTCTGAAAAATGCTCTGTTAGAACCTTGTTAAGCTTTTTTAAATCTCCACCTAAAGAATCTGCGTAAGTAATAAGCTGTACTTTATTTTTTACTGCCATGTAATGCACTCTCCCTCTTTAAATCTTATTTTAAATTTTTATATTAACGCTAGATATTTCGCTTTTCTTAACTACTATTCTACATCGTTTACATGTGTATGTCAACCGGTTTCATATTTGTCCTATTTGTA
Source organism: Clostridium neuense (assembly GCF_045310695.1). Classification (NCBI taxonomy): domain Bacteria; kingdom Bacillati; phylum Bacillota; class Clostridia; order Eubacteriales; family Clostridiaceae; genus Clostridium; species Clostridium neuense. Next base: position 93,932 of record NZ_JBJIAA010000005.1, on the reverse strand, counting down.
AAAAAAAATTCTAGATAAATGCTTTTATTTGCATTTATCTAGAACCGCCTCTACAAATGTATAGATTTTTTTGCATCCATTAATATGCTTGGTTTATCTGTTATAATGCCATCTACGTGCAGTTTAAGCATATTGTCCATATACATAGGTTTATCAACGGTCCAAGAATATATATTCCTATGTAACTTATGAATTTGCATAACCAAATTTTTCGTTACCGCTCTCTGTTCCACACTATAAAAATCAACATTTAACGCAGTAAGATTTGTCATAGGTCTATAAACTATATAACCTGTTTTAATTTTTGGATTTAACTGCTTAACCTCTAACAAAATTCTATAACTCATAGAATGTACTAGACACTGTTTAACAAATTTGTTTTTGTTTATAATTTCTACAACCCTTCTAGTTAAATCGTTAGTATTACCATAAGGTTTAATTTCTATAATTAATTTTAATTTTCCTTTTGATCTTTTTATAGCCTCATTCAAGGTTGGAATCTTCTCCCTCTTATGCCCTGATGGATAACGGGAAGCTATATTTAATTTTTCTATTTGATTAAAATTTAAATTGCTAACTTCTGAATCTAAACCTGTAAGCCTTTTTAAATTCTTATCATGCATTAGTACAACTACTCCATCCCTAGTTTCCTGAACATCTATTTCTGCATAATCTACTTTATGTCTTATGGAATCGTTAATTGCATTAAGAGAATTTTCTGGTTCACTAAAGTAGGTTGCCCTATGAGCAATAATTTTTATTCTTCTTGCTTTAAGGTCATTATCTAAATACTTATAACTGCTTTCCATGTGCTTGTTGCCCTGTTTTGCTTTAATAGTAATATTCTTATCTGTTGTATATAAAAACGTAATGCATATGAAAGCAGCAATAATCACATACGCTGGCTTAAACCTTTTAAATATTTTATTAATCATATTAACTATTACCCCTTCCCTTAACATATTATTAACATTATATATCAAAAAATAATATTAATAATTACAATTGCATTACAGTTCCTATACAGATAATTTACTTTTTATTATTTCACTTAGTTTTTTATTACATATAATGATTAATTATGTTGTGATAACATTTAAAGGGATATAAAGGATAAATGTGGAATATATATCTTGCATTATATGAATAACATGGGGGGATAAAAGTGGAAATTTTAAAAAACGATAATGAACTAATAAATGAGTGGGACAAATTTATTAGAGCTGTAAGAAAAAATCCTACGATTAGGGAAGTAACTAAAGAAGCATGGAAAAGATGTAAGGATGTAGGGCTAAAGCCAGAGGACCTAAGCTTTAAAGTTCTAAATGATGCTGATTTAAAGCAAAAGATTTCAGACAATTCTCAATTAATAAACATTGCAAAGCCATATTTGGATCATCTGGCTTTAAGTCTCACAGGGATTCGATATTTAATTACGTTAACAGATAAGGATGCTTGGGTAATTGATTTTAGAGGTAATCCAGAGGAGTTTGGTGGAGAAGACTGCGGAATTTGTCTCGGAGCAAGCTGGAATGAAAAATACGTAGGTAATAATGGTGTAGGAACATCAATAGCAATTGGCCAGCCCGTAATGATATATGGAATGGAGCACTTTAGAAAATCATATGGTCCCTTTACTTGTATTGGCGTTCCAATTAAAATAAACGGGAAAATAATTGGTGGAATTGATGTATGCGTTCCTAATAGATATGCTCATCCAGCAAGATTAAATCTTACTACCGCATGTGTACGTTCTATTGAAACAACTATAGAAAATAAGTCTTCTTCTACATTTAACGAATCTTGTGATAAAAACTTATATGCAACTTCTGAGTTAATTGCGACAGCAGTACATGATTTAAAAAATCCACTAGCTGTAATAAGAGGTCTTGGACAGCTTGGAAAATTAACTTCAGATAAAAATAAAGTTAATTCCTATTTTGATAGAGTGATAAAGCAGGCAGATGAACTTAATACTATGGTTGTTGAGCTTCTTAGCATATTTAAGCCTCAAAAAATCTCTCCAGCAAAGGCAGGTCCTATAATAAAGGAGGTATTAGATGAGTTTGCGCCAGAATGTGAAGCAAACGGTATTAAATTAAAAATGATAGATAACTATAATAAATATATAGCCATATCTGAACCACTTTTTAAAAGAGCAATTAGAAACCTAATAGCAAATGCAGTCCAGGCAATGGACAACGGAGGCAGCATCGAAGTTAAGCTTGAGCAAAAGGAAGACTTTGTAATAATTTCTATTACTGATACAGCCGGTGGAATACCAGAAGAGCTAAAAAGTAACTTGTTTGAGCCCTTTACCTTTAGAAGAAATGGTGGTACAGGACTTGGACTATTCATGGTATATCATACAATAACCAATACTCATAACGGAAGTATATGGTTTAAAACTAAACCCGGCAAGGGAACTACATTTTTTATAAAACTGTCCACAGCAACTTATACTGATTGCAATGATATAACCAGATACAAGTTAGTCTAGTTAAAACTTATAAATAAAAAGGCTCTAGCATTTTGCTGGCTAACATTATGCCAAAGCATATGCTAGAGCTTAATATAATATATATGTGCCCCTTTAAAGCATCAAAAATTCCTTTAATACCTCAGTAAATTCCTCTGGTCTTTCTTTTTGAGCCCAGTGCTTACACCCCTTCATTATATAAAGCTTACTATTTTTAATGGCCTTACTGGCAGCAACCGCAAATTTAACAGGAACGCCAGAGTCCTTTTCTCCATTAACTATTAAAACTGGCATGGTCAATTCACTTAGATGTACTGCTAAATCTGTAGTCATCCTTTTCTTTCCCAATTCATAGCGTTGAAAGCTTTGCCATGCCTTACTACATTCAGGATCCCCAATAAGCTTATATATTTTATCGGTCAATTCATCAGAAACTTTATTTTTATCCCGAAATAAGGAAGAATTTATAGTCCATCTTACTAAACTTTTACTTTTTCCAATCCATTCATAAGATTTGGAATTAAACCTTGAATTTACAAACCATCTGCAAAATGAATGAAAAGGCATTCTGCTATATAGCCCCATTGATCCTATTACAGTAAGTTTGTTCACCATTTGAGGGAAACTTAAAGAAAAACCTATGCTGATTCCTCCCCCCATAGACAATCCAACCAAATTAGTTTTTTCTATATTTAGCTGTCTTAGAATATCATATAAAAATTCTACATAAACAGGAATTGAGTACTGAATATCCGGCTTATCACTTTCACCAAAACCAAGCATGTCCACAGCATAAATATCATATTCCTTGCCCAGGAGCTCAATTACCTCTTTCCAGGACATCATGGCATTGTCCAGTGCCCCACCATGTACAAATACTATTTTTTTATCAGTTTCTCCTTTACTGTGATAAACTGTTACTCCATAGGACTTATATAATAATTTAATTTTCTCCAATTACAACACTTCCTTATAAAATCCTCGTTTCAGTATTTTCATATAGTCATAAATTTCCTCTTTAATTTCTTCTAGCTCTAGCTTTCCTTCTGCCATTCTTTCCTTTATAAAGCCTTCACTAAGCCATATTATCATTTTAATTGCCTTGTTAATATCCTCTTTATTTTTAAACTTACTGGTATCAATATTTTCATTAAGCTTAGCATAGGCATCCTTTAAAATTTTCTCATTGATTAGCTTTATATCCTGTGCAACTGAAATATCCTTCTCGTAATATGCTTGAAGTGAAAATGCAAAGATATAAGGACAATCCAGCATAGCAGCTGCTCTCGCCTCCACTATTTTTATATTTCGTTCAAAAAAATCTCTCTCTTCCATTGCCTTCACTTCATCAAGCTTTTCATATATTTTTTTACAGCTGTATTCATACAAATAACAATACAGCTCTCTTTTGTTTCTAAAATAATAAAACAAGGCTCCTTTTGATATACCTGCTATAGCTGCTATATCTACCGTTGAAGCTTTATTGTATGAGCTTTCTGAAAACACCTTCATAGCTGCATTTATAATTTTCACTTGTTTTTCTCTATTTAAAGCGTGAAAAGCTTCGCACATTATACCACCTCCACTTTGACCAAACTGGTCAACCATAATTTATATTCTAGTTAATTGACCCAGGTTTACAAGCCCCCTTAATAAAATAAATAAGACGTTACACTTTTATTTTAGTATTCTTTTTTTGTATTCTTTATTTAGTATTATTCCTACGCTCTACATGTCCAATCTCATCAGGTACTTTTGACACCTCTAATACGACACTCCCTTCGTCAGGTTATAGATTATAATACTGAACCTTAGGATTTAATTCAATATGGCAAAAAATAACATGCCCCCATCCCTAATTTTAAGAATGGAGGCATGCATTATATAGATAAACCGCTTGAAAGTTTGAAATGACTAACACTAAATTTATCCCATAAATCTAAGATTTTGCTTAGAGTACAGAGTACAATTGACAGAGGATAGTAAAGGATGATTTTTCTCCGCTATCGCTTTGAAAAATCTAAAACTTAACGCTGGGGCGTATGGCTCAAAATATAATATTCAGCGCAGCTGATACTAATAAGTTCTATGATCTACCTGAGAGAAACAGTGTAAATCCACATTCACTCTACTCTCTACTCTGTTTTTCAAGTTGTTTGCCTTTATTCATTTTAGGCAATCTTCATAAGACATGTTTCTATTATTACCTAGAAGCATGTCCTCTAATTTTTTATAATCATAATTTCTCTGGTCATATGCGTTAAAATTTGATGCTTTTTTACCAAATTTAGCTTCAGTCTTATGAGTTTTCAGCTTTTCTTTAAAAAATCCCTTCAGCTTTGAGACAGTGTTTTTGTTAGTTTTATCAACTATCTCGTATTCATTGCTTATGGAGCCTCTTCTCCTTTTTCTTATAAGTCCCTTTGATATGAGTTCTACTAAATATCTTTGAATGGTTCTTACACTTTTTTTAAGCTTAGCTGCAAGGGTATTTTGTGAGGGAAAGCAAATAGACTTGTCCCCAAAACAGTAGCTAGAAAGAGTTATGTATAATCTTACGGCTCCATCACTTACATCTGCCTCAAGTATATCATTATCCACCATAGTAAAATTTTTCATATTTATCACCCTCCTAAATAGTTAATATGCAATTTTTTGAAAAATGCTAAGAAAAAATAAATTTTTTTTAATAAGGCAGTCTTAGCATGACGGAAGCTGCGTTAAACTAGTGACTTTGCAAATCCTTCTGCAAATGTGTAATATAATAATTAATTGTGTAATTAGCAATTTAATACATAAATCACAAAAATAGAGGGTGAATTATAAATGGCAATAAACACTATGAAAACAGAAGTATTAGACGTTAAGAATTTAAAGATTAACTATAAAAATGTTATAAAAGGTGCAGAATACTTAAAAAAAGGTGAAGTTGTTGCAATTCCAACAGAAACTGTTTATGGATTAGCTGCAGATGCTTTTAATGAAAATGCAGTAAAAAAAATATTTCAAGTTAAAGGAAGGCCACAGGATAATCCACTATTAGTTCATATATATAAACTAGAACAAGTCTATGATATATGTAAGGATATTACCAAAGAATCAGAAAAAGTATTTGATGCCTTTTGGCCAGGCTCAGTAACTTTGATTTTCAACAAAAAAGACTGCATTTCAGATAGAGTTAGTGCAGGAAGAGATACTGTAGGAGTTAGATTCCCCAAAAGTGAAATAGCAAGAGCTATAATTAAAGAAAGTGGAACTCTATTGGTAGCTCCTTCTGCAAATTTATCAGGCAAGCCATCAACCACCAGCGCTGAGCATTGCTATAATGATTTAAATGGAAAGATACCTTGTATTCTAGACGGAGGCCCATGCTTAATTGGACTAGAATCAACCATTATAGATATGTCTACCCAAACACCAGTACTTCTAAGACCGGGGGCAATAAGTTTAGATGACATACTTAAGGTAATTCCAAACCTTATATATAAAAAAGATTTATTAAGTGTTAAAGGAAATGAAATTCCAAAGGCGCCAGGAATGAAATACAGACATTACGCACCAGATGCACCAGTAACTCTGGTTGAAGGAAATTATGAAAAAACTTCTAAATGGATTGAAGAAAATGCAGATAAAAATAATGCTGTAATTTGCTTTGAAGAATTTCTAAAGGATTTTGAGAACTACAAGCATGTATATAATTTAGGAAGTTTTAAAACATTAAATGTAGCTGCACAAAAAACATTCGATTTACTTAGGGAATGTGATAAATTGGATGTAAGTCACATTTATGTACAAGCTCCTAAAGACATCGGTTTAGGGAATTCCATAATTAATCGCTTAGAAAAAGCAAGTGCAGGAAATATTGTTCACATATAAATTATATACAGTGAAATTAACTCAACTAAAACCACCATCACTCGTGAACATAAATAAATCATAGATAAGGTGTCAAATTTGCTATTTATTTAGTAGTTTTGGCACCTTTATTTTAGGAAAACTTTATAGTCTCTATTAATAATTTTTTCTATTTACCAAGATAAAATTTAAAAATTGGCAAAAATATTTTTTTAAAAATTGCACTTTTAACAGAATATGATTGTAGTACGCGTACAAATATGATAGAATATAGTTAAATTTTTTCAAATAAAAATACCATTATCGGCTATATCTAAAATTTATAAAAAAATATATACATACGTATGTATGTGAACAGCATACACTTTTCAAATTTCTTGAATATTATCAAATTATCAATAAAATTTAATTTTTAAATCATTTTTTTAATTTAGAGACTTTATACTAAGTGAGGAAATTTATCATGGAATTAAACCTAGAAAAAATTAAAAAGGCTCAAGAAAACATTAATGCAGTAGTAAGAAAAACTCCCTTGTTCTACACAAGTACCTTCTCAAAAAAATGCAGCTGCAAAGTATACTTAAAATGTGAAAACAAGCAAAAAACTGGTGCTTTTAAGTTAAGAGGTGCCTATAACAAACTAGTTAATTTAACGGAAGAAGAAAAGAAAAAAGGAGTTATTGCCTCCTCCGCAGGAAATCATGCTCAAGGAGTTGCCTATGCTGCAACTGCTTTTAAGGTTAAATCCACCATAGTTATGCCATTAACTGCACCTCAAGCTAAAGTAGATGCAACAAGGGGCTATGGTGCAGAAGTTATTCAAGCTGGTCAAGTATATGATGAATGTCATGATAAAGCCGTAGAAATACAAAAGGAAACAGGTGCAACCTTTTTAGAACCTTTTAATGATGTAGATGTAATGGCAGGACAGGGAACTATAGCTCTTGAAATATTAGAAGAGTTACCCGATACTGATGTTATAGTTATTCCAATTGGCGGGGGCGGGCTAATATCTGGCATTGCCACAGCAGCAAAAGCCTTAAAGCCTTCAATAAGGATAATAGGCGTTGAACCAGAAATAATCCCATCTGCCAAGACTTCAATTAAAAATGGAAAAGTCACCACTGTTCCAGGTGCAAAATCTTTAGCTGATGGCATATCCGTCAGTACAATCGGCGATAAGTGCTTAGAGTATCTCCAAAAATATGTAGATGAAATAGTTACAGTAAGCGAAGACGAAATAGCTCACGCTATGTTTCAGCTGATGGAAATAAGCAAGCTCATAGTTGAAGGTTCAGGAGCCGCACCTTTAGCAGCCTTATTAGCTAAAAAAATAAAAGGAATAGAAGGTAAAAATGTAGCTCTTTTAGTTAGTGGAGGAAATGCTGATATTGCAACTACAGCTAAGATAATCGAAAGAGAATTGGTTTTAGAAAAAAGAACAATAAGATTTGAAGTAGAGCTTCAGGACAAAACAGGAGCCTTGGGCACTTTAATATCAAAGATAGGAAAAATGGGAGGAAACGTCGTTACAGTAAGACAGGACAGCAACTGGAATGAAAAAGGTCTTGAATATGCTGATGTATCCTTTGAAATCACAGTTCAATCCAAAACACATGGTGAAAGTATACTAAATTGTTTAGAAAAGGACGGATATGTAGTAAAATTAATATAGACATAAATTAAAATATTAGGAGGACTATTTTATGGAAAAGAAAATAATAAGTACAAAAAACGCTCCAGGAGCAGTAGGCCCTTATTCACAAGCTGTTAAAGCTGGAAATTTAGTATTTGCATCAGGTCAAATTCCACTAGATCCAACAACTGGAGAACTAGTTAATGGAGATGTACAAAAAGCAACTGAAAGATCTCTAGAAAATGTAAAAGCTATTCTTGAGGCAGCAGGAACTTCCCTTGACAAAGTAGTTAAAACAACTGTATTTGTAAAAAACATGAGCGATTTTGCTGCTGTCAACGAAGTTTACGCAAGATACTTTAAAAAAGATATGCCTGCAAGATCATGTGTGGAAGTAAAGCTTCCTAAAGATGCTTTAGTTGAGATAGAAGTAATAGCATTAGCAGAGTAATTAAGTCCACTTACGGAGTAAATTGTTACTAAAAATCAGCAGCAATTCACCCCGTAATCAAATCTAATTTTATCTTTCCAGTTTACAACTACGGGGTTTTCATATCTCCCTTTTTCTAAATTGGATAAAGCTTCTTTCATAATCTATATGTAATCTTTCATTTTTAATTTTCCAACAAAAAATAATTATACAATTGAAATCCGATCCAATTCAGTGTATTATTTTTTATATATCATAATAGTACACTTATTGAAAAATAAGGTCACAAAGCTATGGGTCTAAGGGAATTCAATTCTTATGATTGCCAGGTTGCTAAAGATAAGGAAAAATAATATCTTTTTGTGCGTCTATTATTATATAATAGACCTTTTATTTTTTATAATTATATATTGAACCATATATTTATAATACATATACCTATTTATCACCGGTTGCATAAGCAAAATTAAAAGATATTAAACTATATATTATAAACTTATAGATAGGAAGTTATGATATAGCAACATTACGTAAAATATTTTAAAACATAACTAAAGATAAAAGAGGAGTAAATAAAAATGAATACTGGTAAAACCTTCAAAACAAATTTTTACGAAAAAATGCTTAAAGTAATACTGGCAATATTTATAATTTGCTGTATTGTGGCATTTACATTTTATTCTGCTTTAAAATTATTTGGTTTTAATGATAAAATACACACTAATTCATTAATTATCCTTGGGATACTTACAGTCACCTATGTTGTAATACTATGGTCATGCTACAAGCATACAGTTTCAAAAAATGGTTTCAATGTTAAATGGTTTAACATAACTAAATATGTTTATTTATTTATAACTTATTTTCAATATTTATATTTAAACTTTACAATGCATTTAAATTCTACATGGCTTATAATTTTCTTTTTTATAACCCTAGAATCTCTATTTTTTGATTTAAAATTAATTATTACCGCAATAGCAGTAAGTATTGCTTGCCAAATATCTGTATACATATATAATCCATCCATTTTAAATTACAAAACTTTATTACCAGCAGAATTAATGTTAACTTCTGTAACAATCATAATAGCCTTGATTTTAACTAGTCTTGTTGTATATTTTTCTTCAAATTTATTAGATTCAATTTCTGAAAAAGAAATAAAAATTAATGAAGAAAATCAAAAGCTATTGAATTTATTCAAAAATATATCACAAACTTCCAATACTGTTTTAGCTTCAAGTGAAAACTTAAGTGCTGCTATTGAGGAGCAGACAAGTACCCTTTTAGAAGTTTCAGAAACAAGCCAAAATATATCAAATTCCTGTGAAGAAATGTTAAATAAATCAAACAAAAATAGTGAGATATTAAAAACTTTGCTAAATGCTAATGAAACTGTTTCTAAGAAAACAAATGCTAGCGAATCACAAATAAAAGATTTTATCACAGTTACGGACAAGAATCAGCAGTCTCTAAATAATGCTTTAACAATTATTACTGATATAAATAAAAATATTAAAAATACTTTCCAAACTACAAAAGCTTTAGAAGAAAAATCAAAGCAGGTAGATACTATATTAAATCTTCTCGGAGATATCGCAGAACAAACAAATCTTCTTGCATTAAATGCATCTATTGAGGCAGCAAGAGCAGGTGAATATGGTAAGGGATTTGCAGTTGTAGCTGATGAAATACGCAAACTAGCAGAAAACACAAGACAGTCTCTTAACCAGGTAAGTTCAATGCTAGATGAATTAAAAGCTAATATAAATCTTGTTGAAAAGCAAATGACTGAGAACAACGAAAAATCTCAAACAGGAAATAATATTATTAACGAAACAGTAAATGATATAAAAATTATGACTGATAAATTAAAATTATTTAGCAGCAATATAATAGAAATAAACACGGCTTCCACAACGCTACTTACAGAAACTCAAAATGTAGTTGAATTTAACAAACAGGTTAACAGCTTAACGGAGGATACTATATCTAAATACACAACGGTATCGCAATCAATATCTCAAAGTGCTGCTACCAACGAAGAAATAGAAGCTAATATTAATGAACTAAAAAATATTGCTGAAAACATGAATGAACTTGTAAAATAGTTATAGTTTAATGAATTTCTGCTACTGCAGAAACTCATTAAACACCTGAACAAATTCTTCTGGTCTCTCCTTTTGAGCCCAATGTTTACATCCTTTCATCACATGAAGCCTACTATTCTTAATAACCTTACTTGCCGCTATTGCATATTTTACAGGAACCCCAGAATCTTTTTCACCATTGACTATTAAAACTGGCATTGATAGTTCCCTTAAATGCACCGCTAAATCTGTAGTCATTCCTTTTTTGCCAAGCTCATAACATTGGAAGGACTCCCAAGCTTTATTACAATTAGGCTCATGAACAAGCGTATATAAATCATCAACTAACTCATCAGAAATTTTATTTTTATCTCCAAACAAAGAAGAACTTATTGTCCATCTTACCATAGCTTTGCTTTTTCCAATCCATTCATATGATTTAGCATTAAACCTTGAATTTACAAACCACCTATTAAACCTATGAAATGGCATTTTGGAATACAAGCCTAATGATCCTATTAAAGATGGAACTTTATATGTAGTTTTAAAAAGATTAGAAAAAAACAATCTGATATCTCCTTATTGGGATGATACAGAAACTGGCGGTGGCAGACGTATATATTATAAAATTACAGAAGATAAAAAAAATTATCTTGTTACTAAAAAAGAAGAGTGGTTTTTCTTTAAAAATATCATTGATATATTTTTTAAGTGGGTATGAAAAATGAAAGAAGTAGACAATTACATTGATTCTATCTATAAAAATATTCACGGAAACGAAAAGGAGTAGCTATATAATGGTACATTTCATTTTTATTAACTTTTTATAAAAAAGGCTACTGCCTTATTCAAATTTTTGCTAATGCAATAGTCTTTTTTAAGCTATTAATATTTACTCTACATTCTTCTCATAGCAATAAAATTCACCTTTTCTAAACTGAACGCTTCCCACTTTTTCATATCCATTCTTTTCATACAGTCTCAAAGCTCTTTCATTCTGGGTAAAGGCATCTAATCTTATAGCCCCATATCCACCCTTTACTGCAAATTCATCTGAATATTTAAGGAGCTTCCTTGCAATTCCACCGCCTTGAGCCCTTGGATCAACGCATAATCTATGAATAACAAGCTGTTTTCTAAAGTTATATTTCCAGTTTAAAGCTTTGTATTCCTCTGCTTGCTCCTCATTTAATACCACGATGGCATTTATAATATCATCTTCAACATTGACATATAAATTACCATTTGCTAAGTCTTCATTTAAAACTGTCTTGTCTGGATAAATCTCGTCCCATTGATGTATGTTTTTTGATTCCATGTCTTTGATTGCAGCTTTAATTATGCTCATTATGGAGTCAATATCCTGTGGCTTACCTTTTCTTATCATACATATTCCTCCAGTATAAATTTTATCTATTGTGGCAATAATATAAGACAAGGCTGTACTCTAGTATTAAAGTACAGCCAATGCGTAATTACTTATTGTATTTTTATTCAACTGTAACTGATTTTGCAAGGTTTCTTGGCTTGTCAACATCACAGCCTTTTTCTACGGAAACATAATAAGCTAATAATTGAAGTTGGATAACTGAGAGTACGGGTAAAAGTATGTCGTTTACCTTTGGTACATATATAACTGAATCAACAAATTCATCCATTCCAGTTCTACCTTCAACTGTAATTCCAAGAACTTTTGCTCCTCTTGTAGTTACCTCTTTTATATTACTAACCATTTTTTCATATAAATCATTTTGAGTTGCAAGTGCTACTACAACTGTTCCATTTTCTATTAATGCTATAGTTCCATGCTTTAATTCTCCACCAGCATAAGCTTCAGAATGTATATATGAAATCTCTTTAAGCTTTAATGCACCTTCCATAGCTACTGCATAATCAATACCTCTACCTAGATAAAACATATCTTTATGCATATAAGTGTTTGAGGCAAACTTTTGGACTCTTTCTTTATTGTCTAATACTTCCTTTGCCTTTTCTGGAAGCTTAAGCATATCAGCTTTTATATTTTCTATTTCTTCATTAGTTAAAGTATTTTTATTTTGTGCAAAGAATAATGCCAATATATACATAGTTATAAGCTGAGTAGTATAAGCTTTTGTAGATGCAACTGCAATTTCTGGTCCTGCCCATGTATATAAAATATCATCTGCTTCTCTAGAAACCGAACTTCCAACAACATTTGTTATAGCAATAACTCTTGCTCCAAGTGACTTTGCCTCTCTTAATGCAGCTAAAGTATCGGCTGTCTCTCCTGATTGACTTAAAACTATCATCAAAGTATTCTTTGTAATTATTGGATTTCTATATCTAAATTCAGATGCTATATCTACTTCAACTGGAATTCTAGCTAATTTTTCTATTGCATATTTTCCAACTATTCCAGCATGATATGCAGTTCCACAAGCTACTATATATATTTTCTCAATATTTTCTATTTGTTCTTTTGTTATATTTATATCATCTAATTTTATAGGCTGATCTTCTATAATTCTAGAAGTCATAGTATCTTTTATAGCTTTAGGTTGTTCATAAATTTCTTTTAACATGAAATGCTCGTAGCCACCTTTTTCAGCTGCATTAGCATCCCACTCTATATGATTAAGCTCTTTTTCTATTTTTTCTCCTTCATTAGAGTAAAATTCTACTCCCTCAGAAGTTAAAACAGCAAACTCTTTATCTTTTAAATAATATATATCTCTAGTATGATTTAATATAGCCGGAACATCTGATGCTATAAAATTTTCATCTTTTCCAGCTCCAACTATAAGAGGACTATCTTTTCTTACTGCAACGATTTTATTAGGTTCATTTGAACAAACTACGCCAAGTGCATAACTTCCTTCTACTTTTGATATAGCTTTCATAACCGCATCTAATAAATCTCCATTGTAAAAATAGTCTATAAGATTAGGAATAACCTCTGTATCAGTTTCTGAAACAAATTTATATCCTTTTGATTTAAGCCATGACTTTAACTCCATATAGTTTTCTATTATACCATTATGCACTACACTTATTGTATTATCATTATTATTATGAGGATGTGCATTCACATCTGACGGCTCACCATGTGTAGCCCATCTAGTATGTCCAATTCCTACATTTCCTTTAAGTGGACTACTCTTCAATTTATTTTCAAGATTTACAAGTCTTCCTTTACATTTTGAAACATTTATTTTTCCATCATCTAGTATAGCAACTCCTGCTGAATCGTATCCTCTATACTCAAGTTTACTTAATCCCTCAACTAAAATTGAAGAAGCTTCATTCTTACCACTATAACCTACTATTCCGCACATAAAAAATCTTCCTTTCGTATTTTTAATTCAACACTAATAACACCTAAAATAACTTCATTTTTTAAGAGATTCTAGGTATATTAATAAATTATTAAGGTTTTAACACCAGATTGATTTTGTAACAAAAATCACTTTCTGCTTTTATCAATCGTTAACGGTAGTGCGTTTACCGTGGGGCATCCGCCGAAGATTTCGATACTCCCCATCCTCGTCAACTAAAATAATCATATTACCTTAGTTCTGGCGCTTTAAATATAATTAATAATTTTTTATCTAATCTGATATCCCTCCTCAACTTTACTTAATATTTACACATGCCATTATACTATTGCTTTTCTTTATATGTCAATCAATATAAAGAAAACATTTATTGAACTTTTTGTTTTTATATAAATATACTATGCAAATAGCGACTTTAAGTTTATAAAAGTTGGGAAAATATTTTAAGTTAGTATTCAATGTGAATTAAATTTAAAATACTTTCCACAATTAAATTTTCTAAAATCTTTTCGGATTAATTAAGAAAATTTTGAATATTCTGAATTCTATAATTAACTTTTTAGCTCCTTATACTTATTTACTATCATACTATTCAAATATTCTCCTTCTCTTATTTGAGATATATTTGAAATAGCTTTACTAGTACCATCGTTTTTTATTATCTTTTGAATTTCTTGTGCCTTACCATCATTTTTATAGTCAAATAAATATCCTGCTGCAATACCATATAAAATATCATTAAAATCTATTTTCAAATTATAGCAAAGTTTTAATGGAGTTACTAACCTATCATTTGATGATAATTTTCTTACTGGATCGCGCCCTACACGCGTTACATCATCTTTAAGGTATTTATTTTCAAATCTTTTTAGAAGCTTATTTGAATATTCCTTTAAGATATTTATATCTATTTTGTGCTTAATGCTAAGAGCTTGTACTGCCTCCTTATGAAAACCAACTATAACCTTTTTAATTTCCTCATCTTTTATAGCTTCATGGATAAATTTATACTTTTTAAGATACCCTAAGTACGCAATCGTTGCATGTGCACCATTTAAGAGGAACAATTTTCTCTCGAGGTAAGGATCCAACTTTTCAACATATTCTGCACCTTTTATGTTATTATTAACTTTTATCTTATTCTTTTCTATATCCCACTCATAGAAATCTTCTACAGCTACATCTATAGGCAATTCTTTTTCTATATCTACATTCGGCACAATCCTATCAACTGCGCAATTTGGAAACCCTACATATTTTTCTAAATATTCTTGAAATTTTTCATCTGTTTTATCAAGTATAGCCCTTTTTAACACATCAGTTGCAAATAAGGCATTTTCACAAGCTATTATATCAAGCGCTTTCTTACTGACTTTTGATCTCTTTTTTAAGAATTCCCTTAAAAGTTCTCCTGTACTCTTTAAATTATTTAAGCCTAATGATGTTGTAATTAAATCTGCTTCTAAAACTTCTTTTTCAAGATACGCACTATCCTTTAAATTAACAGCTTTCACATTTTCCACTTCTTCTTTGTTTGAAGAAGTACTTAAGGTTATTACCGTATATTTCTTATATTTATTTATGTCCTCCACCACTTTATCGAATATATCAACAAAAGTGATTTCATAATTAGACTTATATAATAAATATCCAATAAACCCCCTTCCTATATTTCCTGCACCAAAATGAACTGCCTTCATATCAGTCATCGCCTTCCTCTATTATTTTAATAATTTCTTTATTAGTTTTTGCATTTTTAAGCCTTTCAACATTTTCTTCATATTGAACAGTGAGTGCTATTTTTGATAATATATTCATATGTTCTTCGCCTTTACCAGCAATTCCTATTACTATATAAGCTACATTTTCTTCTCCAAAATCTACCCCTTCAGGATATTGAGCTATAACTATGCCTGAATTTAAAATTTCTTTTTTATATTCATTCATTCCATGAGGTATAGCAACTCCATTTCCCATATATGTTGAAATTTCTTTGTCTCTAGCCTTCATTCCATTTATATAATTTTTATTTACATAGCCTTTTGATACCAGAAGCTTTCCCACCCTTTCTATAGCTTCATCTTTTGATTCTGACTTTAAATTTAATAAAATATTATCCTCTTCTAAAATCTTTCTACCCATTAACATCATCCTCCTTATTCGCAATACATATCAAAGAGCTCCTAATTTTCCTAATGTTCCCTGTCTTTAAAGTTTCAACAAATCCCTCTCTTTCAATTAGCGATATGCTTATTTTTCCTAAAAACTGCAGTACATAATCACTTTCATTATTGCGCGCTAAAAGTACCAAGAAGGCATTTACGTTCTCTGTAGAGAAACCTTCACTTGACATTGGAAAATATTTATCAACATAATATACCCCAACAAAAGGTTTAATCATTTCATCACTTCTAGTATGAAGAAGCGCCATCCCACTTTTAGGTACTACAACATTACCTTTTTCTTCTCTTTTTAATATTAATCTCTTTATTTCCTCTTTACTCCTGCTTATGTTACTTTCATAAATATCATCTGCAATACAATCTATTAATTCATTAAAAGTATTAACTTTGAACTTTTTTAATTTTAGATTCTTGAAAATTTCATTTATAAGCTCGTATTCTTCATTCAATTCATTAAAGCTTAAATTATCTGAATAATTTACAGTTAAATTTTGTTTTTTCATCTTAATCCTAAAAATAAAATCCTTTACTTCATCTACATTTTCTTTTGTCATAAATGGTGAAACAACAATCACATTGTCCATACCTAAACTAATCGGTACTGTTGACAAAATCAAATCATATTCATTTTTTGACAATTTATCATAAAGATCGTGTATAGAAGTAATATCTGTATTACCTATATCTGAAAAAAGATTTTTCACCTTGTTATTTAATATTTTTGCAGTGCTTATCCCACTTATGCAAACAATAAGCACATCTAATTTTTTTACAAATGCCTGCTTTCCTTGTATAGCAACCTCAATATGCATTGTAATATATCCAATTTCCTCCTCAGGAATTTTGATATTGTATCTGGAAAAAATCAATCGACATTCATTGTTTATTATGTCAAACAGTTTAGAATAATGTTCTTTTATTTCATTTACTAAAGTGTTTATAATATCCAGTCCTAAATTAAGCATATGAAATGTTTGTTTTAAGTGTTGTGATAAATCTTCAAGTAATTTTTTATCCTTCGTAATATCTATTTCTATTTTTTTTGATACAGCGTTTATCAGCTCTTTACTAATACACTCATAGTTAATATCTGATTCTATAATACTTTTATTGCAGACATTATTATATTTATAATCGTTTAAATATAAGCATAGATATGCTAACTCATCTTCTGGCAGTGTTATATTACTTTCAGATAATTCTTCTTGTAATAATTTTAATTTTTTATATATCTTGCTATTTTCCATGTCTTGCTTAATTTTATCTGGTAAAGATATATTACTTCCGTCTTCTGTTTTCTTTATAGCGAGAAGTGTTAGAATAAATAGATTAAAATACTGAACATCATTGACCTTGATATCTCCAAAATCTAATTTGTGGAAGATTTCTTTGACAATATCAATTGTCTTAACTTGAAATATATCCTTAAAAAAAGATTGTACGATATTATCTACCTTATCTCCATAAATAAATGAAAATAAATATTCAAAAGGTTTAAAATTAAAAAACATCTCAATAAAAGCATTTCTTTTATTCCATTCTGATCCATTTATCTTTATCCCGTAAGTTCTTTTTCTCATTAAATATAAGTTTTTAGTTAAAAGCATTTTTTCAATACTATCTAAATCTTGACTTATGCTTCCCATTACTACGTTAAACTTATAGCTAAAATAAGATTCTTTTAAATAACCTTCTTCAAGTAATAACTCACACACAATTACTATCTTTCTCTGTTCTTTATTGTATAACCACAGAATAGGAATGGAACTTATTAAATTCTCTAGCTTTTTAATATTTTGCTTTTCTCCTGATATAATTAAATTCATATTTTCATAATATAAGATTGTCAATTTATAATCTTTAAGAATTTTATTTATAGAAGCAATTTCTCTCAATATAGTTCTTACACTTATAGCAAGTTCGTTATGAAGTACCTCAGCATTACAAGATTTTTTATTTATTAACTCGCTTAATATAAATTGCTGCCTAGGAGTTAAAGTATTCATAATTATCACCCAGATATTTTTTCCATGAATTCTACATATTTTGAACGATCTAAGAAATTCTTTACGGTTATTATAACTGCTTCTGGTACACAACTTCTTGCTCTTTCGCTTAAATTTTCTTGAACAAATACTACATCTGCATCTTTGGGAATGCTGTCAACTGAATAGTGCTCAACCCTTATCCCCTGAATATTTGCGTTTTTCAATTCTTTTTTTAATATTGATTCTCCCATTGCAGAAGATCCCATTCCTGCATCACAAGCAAAAATTATCAAATTAATATTTGAAAAATTATTTTCTTCATTATTATTTTTATTAACTACGTCTGTAGTACTAGCAGCTTGGTTTTTACTTTGACTTTTCATCTCCTTCATCTTATTTTGAGCTTTTTCAAAATCATCTGTTTTTTCTTCATCACTCTTGTCTCTCTTGAGTATTACTGATGCAACTAAAAATGATATTACTGTTCCAACAGCTACACCTGCTAATACAGACAATTCCTGACCTTTAGGGCACATTGCCATTAATGCTATTATACTTCCTGGTGAAGATGCTGCAACTAATCCTGCATGCAGTAAAGAAAACGTTAAATCTGCGCAAAATCCTCCAGCAATTACTGCTAGAATTAAAAATGGTTTCATCAAAACATAAGGAAAATAAATTTCATGTATTCCACCAAGGAATTGTATTATTGCTGATCCTGGAGCAGAACTTTTAGCTGAGCCCTTACCATATAAGCAGAATGCTAAAAGAATTCCAAAACCTGGTCCTGGGTCTGCTTCAAGTAAGAAGAATATTGATTTTCCAAGACTTTGCACTTGCTGAATTCCAAGCGGTGTAAATACACCATGATTAACTGCATTATTTAAGAACAATATTTTTGCTGGTTCTACAACTATTGCTATTAATGGAATCAGCCCTTTTTTAGTTATTGATAAAGCTATTGCTCCTAAACCATTTGATGCGCCTGCAATTATTGGCCCCATCAAAACAAAGGCAATTATAGCAAGTATTCCTCCTAAAATTCCTGCTGAGAAGTTATTTACAAGCATCTCGAAACCCATTGGAACCTTTGATTCTATAAGTTTATCAAACCTTTTTATTAGGTATCCACCTAAAGGTCCCATTACCATTGCCCCAATAAACATTGGTATAGAGGTTCCAACTATCATCCCCATAGTAGCTATCACCCCTACTACACCACCTCTAGTATCATACACAATTTTCCCACCTTGATATGCTATAAGCAGTGGAAGCATGTAATCGACCATAGGATTTACAAGTTTTGAAAGCTGAGAATTAGGAGTCCATCCTGTCTTAATAAATAATGCTGTTATTAACCCCCAAGCAATAAACCCTCCAATATTTGGCATAACCATTTTACTTAAGAAAGCACCAAAACTTTGAACAGTCTTTTTTAATGAGGATGATTTTAAACTTTGTTTGTCGTTTTTAATTATCTCCATATTATATCCCCCATATCCTTCACATTATTTCTTATTTCCCTCAAGTAAAATGATAAGCCAAAATACTGTCATTTTCAATTTGTACAAGTTTATTTTTGGTATACGTTTTCAATGACAATTTTAAAAATAAGATATTTCTAGAATTTACATTTCATGCATATACATTTTAAAATGTAGCAATTCCTAACTCAAAAATACAACTCGTATACTGTTTTGTTCAATCTAAAAGGCTATTGCACTAACTTTTTAGTGCAATAGCCTAAAATTTATTTCTAAGAAGCATAACTTTTAAAACGCTTATATGTATTCTTAATTTAACTCATAAGCTAATATATAAGACTAGCTGCTGCACACTAATCATCATAGGCAAGTTCAGACATTTGATCTAATGTAAGATAGAAGTGTTTTTCATGAATTCCATTAGCAACATGATGCATTGCTCCAAGCTTATGTGCCATTTTTTCTCTAGCTTCAATATCTACTTTTTCGTTCTCAGTAATAAAAATGTTCTTAAATTCATCAGTATAGGTGATGCCCTTCTCACTTACATTCCTAACATATCTATTTTGGGATAATATTTTTATTTTTTTGTAAATAGCTTATTACTCATTCGTATTCTTCTAATGTTATTTACTTTATTATACACAAAAATACCCTATAGAGTAGACTTCTTTATAATGTCTACTCTATAGGGTACATTTTAGTCTTTTTAAGCTTCTTTTTTCATTTTTTGAAACAATTTTTTGTAAAGATAATTTATTATATCACTTCTTTTTATTATTCCTATAAATACATTATTATCATCTATTACCGGAACAAAGTTCTGATTCATAGCCGTAGATACTAAGTCTTCTATATCAGAATCTATATGAACAGCTTTATTTGTAATATGCCTTGGAATGTCGTTTATTGAAACCTTATTGGTATTTTTAAAATCAAGCCCAGGTGTATTCTTCATCATCCAAAGCAAATCACCTTCAGTTAGTGTGCCTACATATCTACCCTTATCATCTAATATAGGAATTGCTGTGTATCTATGATACTCCATTCTTTCAAGAGCTTGTCTCATAGTTGAAGTTATCTTTTCACATATTACTTCACTTTTTGGAGTTAAAAAAAATGCTATATTCATAAGTCTATTTGCCCCTTTTCACTTTAACTATTATTAGAGATAAACCATCTGAAATCAGCATTTATTAATAAACCTTCTCTTGTTTTCCAAATGGTACCCCCTGTACCCTCATAAAATATTATATAACCTCTTTTTTTCAATGCCATTAAATAACTTTTAACTTTCTGTAAATTACGAGTTATGTATAGTAAACGTATACAATATTATTATACATGTTTTTCTATAATTAATCAATTTGTTATTTGAATTACAAAATTTTAGTGTATAATGAAAAATAAGGGCTATCCACGTTCTGTTAGGGGTTTAGGTAGTTAAAGAAACTTAAAAATCAAAATTTTCTATGAGTTTACAAATAAAGTTTACAAATAAAATTTACATATTACTAGCCTATGCTTTTGGATAGCCCTTAACTGCGTATTTATAAATTTAATAACACTAGTTGCATTTTTTTATTAAATTTATATCACAATTTGATTTTATCATTATTATGTTAAAAATCAATACTTATTTTTAAAAAAATATTGTTTTATTGGATTTTTTTTCATAATTTAAAAAAGCTCTGTTTTAAATAAGTGTAAAAATAAACATTTATCTAAAACAGAGCCTTTTTATTTAAGGCCTTCTAATTTATGTGTTAATTTTAAGTTTTCACTGTAATCAACACAGCAATCAATAACACTTGGAACCTTCTGCTTAAATGCATCCTCTAAAGTTGGAAGTAGTTCTTCCGCCTTATTAATCCTATATCCCTTAAGTCCCATGCTTTCTGCCAGCATTTTAAAGTCAGGATTAGTAAAATCTACGCATGCACTCTCTCCATATCTTTCTTCCTGCTTCCACTTTATAAGTCCATAATAGCCGTCATTAAATATTAAAGTTACAAATGGAGTTCCAACTCTTCTTGCAGTCTCAAGCTCCTGTGAGTTCATCATAAATCCGCCGTCACCTGTAACTGCTATAACCTTTTTATCTGGATTTATAAGCTTTGCAGCAAGTGCTCCTGGTATTGCTATACCCATAGATGCAAAACCATTGGATATTATGCAGGTATTTGGCTTTAAACAGTGATAGTGCCTTGCTATCCACATTTTATGTGCCCCAACATCGGAAATAACAATATCATCTGCACCCATCACTTTTCTTAAATCAAATAAAATCTTTTGAGGCTTCATTGGAAAAGCGTCATCATTTGCGTATTCTTCATAATCCCTTTGCATATCTTCTCTAATTTTTAACACCTGTTTAGGTGCTTCCTGTCTAGATGAACGTCTTACTATTTCATATACTGAGTCTGAAATATCGCCTATAACCTCAACCTCTGGGATATAACATCTATTAACTTCAGCCTTTTCCTCGCTTATGTGAATTATTTTTATATCACCTTTTGCATTCCACTTTTTAGGTGAGTATTCTATGATATCATAACCAATAGTTATTACTAAATCTGTTTTTTCAAATATGCGGTTTACATAATCCTTTTGAGCTAACCCCATACTCCATATTGATAGTGGATTTGTATATGGTATTATTCCTTTTCCCATAAAAGTATTTGCTACTGGGATATTTAATCTTTCTGCCATCTCAAGAACAGCTCTGCTTGCATTGGAACGTATTGCTCCATTTCCTGCAAGTATTAAAGGATTCTTTGCTCTTGATATTGCCACTGCTGCCTTTTCTATGCTGCTGTAAGATGCAAAACTTTTTTCGCATAATGCATGCTTTAACGGCTTAGCATCTGCTGGCATGCTTGCAATATTTTGAGGCAAATCTATGTGACAAGCTCCTGGCTTTTCTGTTGTTGCTGTTTTAAATGCTTTTCTGACTATTTCTGCTGCTGTATCTGGCCTTACAATCTGCTTGTTCCACTTTGTAACTGGTGCAAACATTGCAACTAAATCTAAGTTCTGATGTGATTCTATATGCATTCTATCCGTTCCTACTTGTCCAGTTATTGCTACAAGCGGTGCTCCATCAAGATTTGCATCGGCAACTCCTGTCATTAAATTTGTTGCCCCTGGTCCCAGTGTAGATAAACAAACTCCAGGCTTTCCTGTAAGTCTTCCGTATACATCGGCCATAAATGCAGCTCCCTGCTCATGACGCGTAGTTATAAATTTTATAGAAGATTTCTTTAATGCATTTATTAATGCTAAATTTTCTTCTCCTGGTATTCCAAATATGTACTTTACACCTTCATTTTCAAGGCATTTAACTACAAGTTCTGCTGTAGTTCCAACTTTAGATGTTTCATCCTCTGTTTTTTCTTTCTCCTTAACCGGCATATCATTATTCATTTGATTTTCCTCCCAAAAATGATAGTTATAATTTTTACCCTAAAACTATAATAGTATTTTATATATTTGATTACAATAGAAAATGAATAATTTTTAGTCATTTTTAAAACTTTTCGAAAAAAGTATGTCATTTGTCGCAAAAAAATCTCTAGTTTTCCTGGTTTTTTCGTAGAAATCGGAGTTGTTTTTGCATAATCAAAATTAATATCATTCATTTTGGTTATATGTATGCATAATTTTTTTCATAAATTGCATAAACAGCATAAAAAAACAAGCTTTAACCTAATATTTAAATATATTAGCCTATAAAGTGCCACTGCCATGCAAGTATTTAAAATTTAGTTGCACACATTACCCCTGTATTGCTATTTTCAAAGAAACTTATGTAATCAGCCATTTCTAATTACATCTACTGGGTCTAACCTAGAAGAATTTTTTGCCGGTATTATGGCTGCTATGCATGCTGATAGTACAGCAATTAAAGCAGAAAACATTATGAATTTATAATTTACGTATAGTGATATTATTGGAGTGCCATCTTGATTGCGGGCAAACCTTGTGAAAAAATACATCCAGGTTAGTCCAAGTAAAATACCCATTATGCTTCCTATAACACCAAGTATTAAACCCTCAGCGAGAAATATTAAGCTTGAAATTCTATCCTTTATTCCCATTGCCTTAAGTATTCCAATTTGTTTTGATTTTTGAAGTACTGTTATGGCAAGCACACTAGCTATCCCTAGAATTACAGATATAAGTACAAATACCTGAATCATTACGCTAGATACTGTATGTCCACTAAGTGCGCTTAATAAAGATGCATTTGTTTCCTTCCAGTTCGTGATTTTGAGATTATTGTCCTTTAACTTATCTTTTATATCTGTAAGTACGCCATCAACATTAAAAACATCCTTTACCTGCATTTCTATTGAAGTTGCCTTATCTCCAAAATTAAAGGTATCCTGAACTGTCTTCATAGTTGTGAGTATCCAGGATTTATTAATATTAGATGATTTTAAATCATAAAAACCTGTTATTATAACATCTCTTTTAATTCCTTGAGGGGTAAATATGGTAACTGTATCTCCCAGCTTTGCTCCTGACTCCTTTTGCAAATCAGTTCCCATAAGTACCTCATTATCAAACTCAGGCTCTTTTCCATAAATTATATTGTTATTTATCTTATAGATTGTATCTGCATCCTCAAAATTAAAACCTCTCAATAAAATTGGATAAGTTTTTTCCTTTCCGTATATCTTAACAAAAGCTGGAAAGTCCGCAGCAGCTGAAATACCTTTAACCTCGTTCTTAAGCTCTTTAATTTTTGTAACCTTACTTTCCCATGAAGCTATTGCCTTATCATCATTTTTTGAAGCTATTGTTATTTGAGAAGAGCTGCCTATAGTTTTATTTATAAGGTTATTTTGAACTCCTTCAATTAGTGTTCCTATGAATACCTGAATTGACACACCTACAGCAATGCCTAAAAAAATTATAATAGTTTGAACTTTAGTGTATTTTAAAAATCTAACTGCAATTTTAAATGCTAATCTCATTTTATTACCCCCAATTAAACCCATACTAAAATGTATTATTGTTCAACTACGAGTATACTTATGAAAATAAAAAATTTGCCACTTAAAAAAATCCTAATAAATCTAAAATTCCAAGATTTATTAGGATTTTTCAAATTATCTCCTATGCATTTGTTTCTACTTTTTTTACACTTGCTACAGCGAAAAACAAAACTATAAATATTGCTATAATGCCAATTTCCTTGCTCACACTCATAATTGAGCCTCCGCTTATAATCTTACCTGCCGCTTCCTTTGCCCAGGTTGTTGGAACAAAGTCACCTATTCTCTGAAGCAGCGGTGGCATAATTTCGCTAGGCCAGAAGCAACCCCCAAGCATTATGATTGGTGTACTTATTAACATTACTAAAGAGCTTGCCTGTTTTAAGGTTTTTGATCTGTTGCAAATGGCCACGCCTAACGTAACACACGAAATTCCAAATATAAATAGTACAATAAGCAAATTAAGAATTGATGAACCTAAATAAATATTCATAGCATATTTCATTATAAGTAACACTGCTGATATTTGTATGAAGGTTACCACAACAAAGCTTAATATGCACTGTGCAATGTAGTTAAAGGACTTTATTCCAAAACCAAATATTCTTCTATAAACTCCATCCTTTTTATCCTGAAGAATAAGAGTAGTTACCATAGTACTTAAATATACAACGCTCATTATTAAATATCCAATAAAATTAGAGGATGCTTCCTCTTGATTCTTTTGATTACTTGCATATCTAATCTCTGATGAGAAACTTCCTTTTTGATACTCCTTAATTCCAGCATAAAACTTATCACTGTCTCCATTAACTGCTTTTGCTATATTTTTTGCAGCATTAGTAAAACTGTTAATGTAGTATTTTAAGGAGGAATCATTAGTGATACCCTTAATTCCATACATCTCAATTTTTAAGCTGCCTGAATTGCTCATTATGTCTTCTGTAAAACCTTTTGGAATAATGACTGCTGTATCAATTTCTTTATTTATAATTTTATCCTTAATTTGATTCCTTGAAATAACTTTAATTTCTTCTCCATTTTTTTCAAGGTTGTTCTTTATAATTGCAGTAAGCTTTGAATTATCATTATCAACTAAACCTACTTTTATGCCTGGGGCTGCACCGTTTGTAATACCTCCCATCAATGTAATAAAGCCTATAGGTAGTACAAACATAACCACTAAGTTGAGTTTCTTTCTAAATATCCTCTTCAAATTATTAAAAAATATGGTCATACTAATTTCCTCCTTGCAAAGACTGAAGCTCCAATCAAGATTACTATGGACATTATAATAATTATTAATATGGATTTTTGTGCCTCAGCTATTGAACCTCCATAAATGGAATTAAATAAAGCAGATTGTGCAAGCTGATTAGGAACGTATTTTACAATTGGACTATCCGAAAGTCCAACTTTAAAGTATCCCCCAGATACAAATGTGAATATAGGCGTTACAATGCTTATAAGTGCAGAAGCCTTCTTATCATCACCTGTAAAAGACATAAATAAGATTCCCATTGACGTTGTAAATATTGACATTGCTCCCATTACACCCACTACAATTAGAGGATTACTTCCCCAGTTTGAACCATATGCATACTTTGTAAATAATACAAGAACTAAGGCTTGAAGCAGCAGTGTAAAAATAGCACCAAATACAACTCCAATTAAATGTTGAAAGGTTGTTATGCCTGTACCCTTGATTCTTTTTCCAATTCGATCATAAAATAAATTCTGAATTTCTGAGGCTCCATAATTAGCACCATACATTAATATCATTACAAGCATAGTTACAGAATAATAATCTATTGCTCTTGGACTTTTTCCATCCACGCTTATATAGTTTTCAGATATATTGCTGCTTTCTACATAATTTGTTCTTGATCTTGTTATTTTAGAAGTCGTCATAATGGTATTAGCTGCGTCATTATAGCTATCTACTATGCTTTTTACAATTTCATTTCTTAACGTACTTTTTTCATTCTCGTAAATTTGAATTTTGCTCTTTTTATCATTGGTAAAATTATGTGTATAACTATGATCTATATATAGCATTGCTGATACTGTACCATCATCTACAAGCTTTTTACCATCAGCATAGGAACTTACGCTTTTGATTTTCAACAGTTTTTTTATTTCGTTATTTTTTAGAAAATTATCAAAGCTTTTAGAAGCCTCTCCACTATCTTTATTTAAATAGCAAACTTCAGTCTTACCAGCATCCTCAACCGAAAAGTTACTGGCATTTTTTAGTGCACTTCCAAGAATCAGTATTAAAACTATAGGCAAAAGCATCATCATTAAAAGAACTTTTCTATCTCTTAAATTTATTTTAATTACATTTAAAGCTATATAAATTGCATTCATTACTTTTCCCCCTTAATCTCTAAGCTTTCTTCCAGTTAAGGTTAAAAAAACACCTTCAAGCGTAGGTTTTTCAACGTTTATTGAAACTAACTTACTCTTGAATTCAGCAATTTTAGCTGTAATAGCACTTATATTTCCGCTGTTTTTTTCTGAGGATATCTCTATAACATTATTTGTAACCTGGCACTTTTTAACACCTTGCACGGATTTAATTGCACTTATCAAATTATCATCAATATAGGATACTTCAAGCTGTACTCTTTCTTCATGTGAAATCAATTCCTTTAGTTGTTCCTTTGTACCAGTTGCTATTTCTTTTCCATGATCAATTATTGTTATTTTGCTGCATAGCACTTCTATTTCCTCCATGTAATGTGAAGTATATATTATTGTTGAACCCATCTCGTTAAGCCTTTTAACGGATTCAAGTATATGATTTCTTGACTGAGGATCTATTCCGACCGTTGGTTCATCCATTATTATCAGCTTTGGATGATGCACTATGGCACATGCAATATTAAGCCTTCTCTGCATTCCTCCAGAATACTGTCCTGGCTTATCCTTTCTTCTATCCCAAAGCTCCGTAAAATCAAGTGCTTCTTTAATTCTCTCTTTAAGAAGTGCTCCTCTAAGTCCGCTTAGTCTTCCAAAAAACTGTACATTTTCATATGCTGAAAGGTCTTCAAACACTGCAATATCCTGTGGTACAACTCCTATATTTTTCTTTATTTCCGTTTCATTAGTTTTTAAATCCTTACCGAATACAAGTATCTGCCCTGCATCTATTTTGTTCAAGCCTATTATAGTGTTTATTGTTGTGGATTTTCCTGCACCATTTGGTCCTAAAAGCCCATATATTTCTCCTTCTTCTATATTTAAATTCAAATTATCTACTGCTAAAAAATCTTTATACTTCTTTTTAAGGTTCTTAATTTGTAATATCATACATAGTACCTCCGCATCTCCATTTATCTCTATGCATCTATAGTACTAATTTTTAGCTTTATGAAATAGTGAGATTTAACACTTTGTGATGTGACATTTGTCATAAAAGTATATTATTAAAATTACGTTTTACAGTTATACGGATTATTGTGATATAATTTATTATTATGTAAAATTATACATTTCGGAGGCCAAATTGAAAGGAATTAACAATTATGAAAATTAATACGCTAACTTTATTATTTAAGGATGCGCTAAAAAGTATTAAAAGAAATGCTGTTATTAGTATCGCCTCCATTGCCACGGTAATGGTAACATTATTTGTTTTAGGCCTGTTTTTAATATGTCTATTAAATATAAAACTAGAGATTATTGCTTATGCTAATCCAAAGCTGGAAATGCAGGTGCTTTTGAATAATAATATAAAAATTGCAGAACAGAAAAAAATATATAATAAGATAAAATCAATACCCTGTGTAACTAGTATTTATTTCCAAGATAAAAAGCAAACTGCAATAAACTTAAAAAAGAAATTAGGCGATAAATCCAAATTTTTATTATTATCTTATGTAAAAAACAATAATACACTACCAGCATCATATGTAATTAAAGCAAATACACCAGATAATGTAACTGCCATAATTTCTGAACTTAATGGTATACAGGGTATAACTGAAATTGATAGTGGAGAAGAAATTATAAAGAAGCTTTCAAAGATCACTAAAGTAGCACAACAAATAGGTACAACCATTTTTATTATATCTGCAATAACAACAATTATTCTAATTAGCAATACAATAAAACTTGCAGCATATTCAAGGCGTGAAGAAATCAAAATAATGAAATCTATTGGTGCAACTGATTGGTTTATTACATGTCCATTTATTTTTGACGGAATGATAATTGGTTTCTGTGGGTCAGCCATGGCAATACTAGAAATTTATCTCTTATATAATTTTATATATAAAAAAGTAACTTCTTATTCAATATCAACATTTCTAAGTCTTGTAAATCCATCTTTCATACTCACAGCTATGTCCTGGAGCTTTATACTTATTGGAACATTTATAACTGCAATGATAAGCTATTCTTCTATACAAAAATTTTTAAAGGTACAATAAATTAATTTAACTACTGTAATTATAAAAAGTGCGAACTAAACCCTCTCGTTGTGTATAGTTCGTACTCTTTATACTTATTCACTAAAAATTCTTCAAATAAAATATAGCAAGCTGGGTTCTATCCCTAAGCTCAAGTTTTTCAAGTAAATTAGTAACATAATTTCTTATAGTTCCCTCTCCCAAATGGATTTCCGCTGATATTTCCTTGTTTGAAAGACCTTCCCCTATAAGCTTTAATATGCCTATTTCTCTATCAGTTAAATTGTATTTACTAATATCTTTTTTATTTTCATTTTTGATTAGAGAAGACAAAGTTTCTGCAACATTTTTTTCAAGAACCATATTGCCTTTTACAACCGCTTTAAGGCTGTCCACTATACTGTCTGAGGACTGATTTTTTAGTATATACCCCTCAGCACCATTTTTAATTGCTTCTTTTATATACTCATCATCTTTGAAGGTTGTTAATATAACCACCTTTATATCCTTAAAGCTTGATTTTATAAGTTTTGTCCCTAAAACACCATCCATAACCGGCATCCTTACATCCATAAGTACAATATCTGGACCAAGCTTCTGGCAGTTGTCGAAAGCCTCCTGTCCATTGGAAGCCGTCCCCACTATTTCTATTTCATCATCTAACCCAAGCAGTATGCTTAAACTCTCTCTTATTAAAGCGTCATCATCAACTATTAGTACTTTCAAAAATTTTACCCCCTTTTATATCATGTGGAATTATAAAAACTATTAAAAATCCATCTTCTCCGCTTACATTTAGACTTCCTCCAAAGTTTTTCACTCTTTCCCTCATTCCGCTTATACCAAGTCCTTCTTTAAATTTGTCACTGCCAGCCCCATTATCCTTGATATATACTCTTGTGTAATTATCAGTTATATCTATAGATATTTTAATCTTCGATGCATCAGAATA
Source organism: Clostridium neuense (assembly GCF_045310695.1). Lineage (NCBI taxonomy): Bacteria > Bacillati > Bacillota > Clostridia > Eubacteriales > Clostridiaceae > Clostridium > Clostridium neuense. Next base: position 64,100 of record NZ_JBJIAA010000005.1, on the reverse strand, counting down.
CTTTGACGCATTTGTAAGAGCTTCTTTAATATTAACTGCTATAAGCTCTAGCTGCTCTGGTAAAATTAAGTTAACATTTCCACTGTAATCAAATTCAACTTCACAAAACTTAAATTCGTTAATTATATTTGCTATGTACTCTATTCCTAAATCCTCTTTCGGTTTTATATTATGTACAGTGTCTCTAAGCACATTTAAAGAGTTTGCAAGACCAGCTACACTTCTCTTTAACATTTCTTTAGCCTTAGCTTCATCCTTATCATAAAGCTTATCTACCACTTGAAGCTGCATATATATTCCGGCAATGCTGTGGCCTATGTTGTCGTGTATGTTTCTCGCAATCCTGTTTCTTTCCTTAACTTCAGCTATGTGTGCAGTTTCTTTAGCAGAACCTAAAAGCTTAACCTTGGCACTTTCAAGTTCATACCTAAGTCTTCTTTCACTATCCAAAGTTTTTTTATAAATTTCTGTCTTAAGCTTCATTTTCCTGGATACATAGGCTAATATTCCAACCAGTGCATAGAAAATAAATATATTAAAATCCTCAAGCTTTAAAAAGTGTACCGTTCCCCAAGCCAAGAGGATAATCCCTAAATAAAACTCATCATATATAAGATCAAAGAAAACTATAGCATATAAAAACACAAATTTAACATTTACATAGGCTGCTAAAGAAATAACGACAAATTCAAATATATCAGTATATTTAGATGTATAAAATCTTTCCTTTAAAATGCAAACAGCCGCAGTAAACAAAATCCATACAACAATATGGTAACCTTGAACATTCTTAATCCCAAGTTCAATTAAAACATATATAAAAAATAATACTTTTATAGCATAAGAAAATATCTTATTCATAATATCTCCTTTATCAATTTACTATGTCCTTTTTAGTAATTACGCCAAGCAGCAAAAATACCAAGGAAAACAACAAAAGTACAGATAAATCAGCTACAATTTCAGTATAACTTTTTTGTTCTAATACATTCTTAGTAGCCTTTACAATCCAAGTTGTAGGAATAAATTGAGCAATGTACTGGAATACTTTAGGAGTGACAGAAACATCCCAGAAACAGCCTCCAAGCATAACAAGTGGGACAATAACTACAAATTCAATAATATTAGCCTTAAAAAAAATCTTACTTATATAATTAAAAAATAATGCTAAGGCCACAGCTGTAATGGAAAATACACTGTACAATAAAAGTAATTCAAAAACATAGTTCAGCATAAGTGATTTATATTGAAGGATAAGCACAGCAAAATTTACAATTACTTGAGAAATCTCTAATATAAATAATGTAAATATATTCTGAAGCATATAACTTTTTACCGTTATCGGAGCGGCAAAAAATCTAAGCTTCTCCTCCTTGTCCCCCATAACTTTTCTTGTCATACTAAACGCATTATATATCATAAAAACAACTAAAAACTTAAGTGCTAGATATATGTCTCTCTTTTTATTTGATTCCAGCTGCAAAACCTTCAAATTTTTCTTTTCCATAAGCTTATTGATATTTTTATAAAATACACTAGAATTTTTCTTAGCTTTTACTGCTGCAGTATTAGCCATATGTATAAATGATGATATATTTAAATTTATTAGCTTTGAGGAACTGTCTTCTTTATCGTAAAAAGCCTCTACCTTAGGTACATTTCCATGAATTATTTCCTTTGTAAAGCCTTTATGTATAACAAAAGCATATTCTATTTCCTTACTTAAAATTTTATCATTGATTTCATTTTTATGTATATATTCAATTTCATAAGAACTACTTAAGCTTTTTATCATAACATCAGTTAAAGGAGTATTATCATAATTTACAACTGCCACCTTAAATTGGCGAGAATCAAAGCTAATTTGTGTTACTAAAAGTGATATTATAATGGGCGCTATATACATGGTTAAAATTTCTCTTTTTCTATTTAAAATTCTCTTTATATTAAATATAAACACTGTCATCTTGTGCGCCTCCTAGTTAAAAGCATTGAAATTCCAAATAGCAGCGTAGCTAATGCTATAAGCTCTAGATAAAATAAGCCTATATTTTGTCCATATCCATAAATTATTTTAAATACTATATTCTGCTCTGCATAGCTTGGCGAAAATATACTCATTTTCCTTAAACCTTGGCTAAAAAAGCTTGTTGGAATATATCCTCCTCCCAAAAGCGTAAAGATTATGGCGAAGGTCTGTATGATATATGAAGCTGTTGCTCCATCTCTAACTATGAGACAAGTTGCCATACCAAAATTCACAGCCAAAAATGAAAATAAAATTATTGGGAACATCAGCGAAACATAATTTTCTCCCCAATAGGCCTTGTAAAACACCCTAGAAATTGCAATTATAATAACAACTACTAAAAACATCATCATAATTACTCCAAGCATTTTTCCAATAATAATTTTCTCTCTTTTAACAGGAAGCCCTGCAGTCCTATTTATAATCTCCTCTTCTTCACTTATAAGCCCTATGCCGTACTCTGCTGAATATAAAATAATCATTATTAACATGGTTACAGAGTAATAATTTATGGCTGAGTTTATCCTTTTATTTGAAGTTATTTTAACACTTTTTATACTATTATCATTAATAATTGTATTTCCCGAGAAATTATAAGCATTTATGAAGGTTGTAATTAAAGACTCATCAGCATTTTTCTCAGAATCAATATATAATTTTATGTTGCCTTTATTTTTAATTTCAATAAAACCATTATATTGTCCTTCTTTTAAGCCCTCCACAGCTTCTTTCCTTTGCTTTACTCTAACAAGTTTTATTTCTTTACTAAAGTCTCCGTTTTTCTTTAAAAAACCATCTATTGCTTGAAACTCCTTGTCACTACTTGAGTAAACTACTACACATTCATTAAACTTAATGTTACCTTCATGCATAATATTTAATGAATTTCCTAAAATAAGTATTAAAATTAAAGGAAGAAATATCATTTGTGGAACACAACTTTTAAATTCCTTTTTGAAGACATAATAGGCTATATGCAGAATTCTCACATTTTTTCCTCCTCTAGTTTCTAAGTGTTCTTCCCGTAAGTGTCAAAAATACAGTTTCAATATTAGGCTTATCTATATCTATGTCCATAATTTCAATTCCATCGGTCACAAGCATGTCTATTATTTTTCCAAGATTTTTGCTATCCTTCTTAGAAATTATATAAATATATTCTTCATTTATACTGCATTCCTTCACACCATATATTTGTTTTATTTTATCTACAATTGTGTAATTTAAACTTGAAACCTTTATCCTTACTTTTTCTTCTGTTGATATCATGCTTTTTAGCTCATCCTTAGTTCCTCTTGCAATTATTCTGCCATGATCCAGTATTATTATGTGGTTACATAGCCTCTCCACTTCCTCCATATAATGAGAGGTATATATGACAGAGGTTCCTTTCCTGTTAAGCTCCTCAATCCCTTGTATAATATGGCTTCTAGATTGTGGATCTATTCCTGCTGTTGGTTCATCCATAATTATAAGCTTGGGCTTATGTACAATTCCACAAGCAATATTAAGCCTTCTAAGCATTCCACCTGAAAAAGCTTTTGGTGACTTTTTTCTTTCCTCCCAAAGCCCACAAAAATTTAAGGCTTCCTCTACACACTCTCTTAGATATTTTCCTCTAAGTCCATATATTCCCCCAAAATACATTACATTATCATAAGCATTTAAATCATAATATATGGATATATTTTGCGTAACTATACCAATATGCTTTTTTATATCAAGCTCGTTTGTTTTTAGCTCCTTTCCAAATACCTTAATGTCTCCTGAATCTATGCTTTTAAGACCAATTAAGCAATTTATAATGGTAGTCTTTCCTGCTCCATTGGGTCCCAAAAGTCCTAGTATTTCTCCTTCTTTTACACTAAAGCTGACATTATCAACTGCTAAAAACTCATCATAGCGTTTTACCAAGTTTTTTATTTCTAATAGCATGCTGTATCCCATCCTTAAAGTTTTGCATTGATAACTCTATTTTATCAAACAGTATTAAAAAATCATACATTAGAAAAATTATTTTAAATGAAATAATTTAAGAGCATCAGCTTCATGCATTATTTAAAATAAAGAAATAATGCATATAAAGCCGATGCTCTTAATAAAAATAAACTATTTCAGCTAACTAAACTTTATAATATTCTATATTCAATATACAAGCCTTCTCTGAGTAGCCAATTTACTTATATGGTAACTATCTAAGGTACATTCAAAAATTGCTTTGCATAGTCTACAATAGCTTGTCCTTTTGTTCCTGATGGAGTTGGAACTGCATCAGATAGCCACACATGTATTTTAGTTGTAGCACCGCCATAATCATAGAAACCTGCTATTCCTGCTGGATTATTAGGACCTTGAAAAAGTCCTGCTACAACTCTTCCTGTGAGGTTATTTGCATTATAACTATTTCCCGTTAGCCAATCAAAACTGTCGTTGTGTGAGAAGGAACTTCCTGTAGATTGAAACATATATTCTCTTGTAGTGCTGCTGCCTAAATCATAAAATACTGATATGTCATCTCTACCAGTCCCAGTAAAGTCACCTGCTACAACTCTTCCTGTAATTTTGTTAGCATCAAAAGAACCTGCATCACTCTTCCACCATCCACTATTAGAAGCATAGGAAAAGGAGCTTCCACTTGAAAGCCATGTGTGTATACTTGATGTAGCACCACCATAATCATAGAAAGCTGCTATTCCTTCTGGCTTATCTTTACCTTGAAAATATCCTGCTACAACTCTTCCTGTGAGCTTATTAGCATCATAACTGTTTCCTGTTACCCAATCAAAATTGCTATTGTGTGTAAAAGAACTTCCTGTAGATTGAAAAACCATTAATTTAGTTGATGTATTTCCACAATCGTAGAATACAGCTACATCATCACGTCCATCTCCTGTAAAATCACCTGCTACAACTCTTCCTGTAATTTTATTGGCATCAAAGGAACCACTTCCTGATATCCAATCGAAGCTATCAACATGTGTAAAGGAACTTCCATTAGAAAGCCATACAAACATTCTAGTTGTACCGTTTCCATAATCATAAAATGCAGCTATATCATCATAACCATCACCATTAAAGTCACCTGCAACAACTCTTCCAGTAATTTTATTAGAATCAAAGGAACCACTCCCTGATGTCCAATCAAAGCTGTCGACGTGCGTAAAAGAACTTCCGTTAGAATTCCAAACGATAAGTTTTGTTGTACTATTGCCGCAATCATAAAAAGTTGCTATACCTTCTGGCTTGTCCTTTCCTTGAAAATGCCCAGAGACAACTCTTCCTGTTACTTTGCTTGCATCAAAGGAACCAGAATCACTAGCCCACCATCCATTATTTGACACGTAATGCATAGTACTTGCATAGGCGGGCTTATTGCTAAGAAAAAACACCCCGATAATTACGGCCATAGCCGAAACTACCTTCAAGATACTTCCTTTAAAGACCTTATCCATATCAATACCTCCCCCAAAAATGTAATTTAATATATTTACATGTCTATTGTATACTATTTACATATACTAGTAAATTATACTTTTTGAGTATTTAAGACCACTATATTCATATATTTAGCCTTTAGCTTGAATTTTCATATTTTATTGAATTTTTTGTCAATTTACTTTTAAAATCATATAAAAATTAATAATAAAAGCAAAAAAATTAGCAGCCATTTTAAATTAACTGCTATCCTACATTCTCGTTTCTGCAAAATTTGTAGTATCTATTCATTTTATTATATTTTCTTACAGTATTCCTTCACCTTATTATAGGAAATCAATGTATCTTCCTGTAAAGCAGGCATAAATAAATCTAATCCTTCTTGTCCTTTATCTGGCAAAAAATATTCTTTTCCATATTGCTTAATTACCCATCCCTTAATTCCTACTGGAATAAATCCAAATTTACCTTTTTTTAATGATTCAACTGACGGTAAATAACTTCCGCTAACATACAACTTATTAATACCCATTACAGGACATTCTTTTGTAACTTCGACTCTATAAATCTTTTCTCCCTTAAAAAATCCCATAATATCACCTTCATATACTTACTATTATAGCAAAATTAAAAACTTTAGAATTATATTTTTATGAATGCCAATACTATTAATAAATCTAATATATTTGGAGGCATTAAAATATGAATGATCAATTTTATTTAAATTTTCCAAAGTCAGTTCCAGAACAGCATCAAAACAAGCAGCCTGGAATAGAAGCTCAAATGAATCCAAGACCGATTTTTGAAGATCCAGCTTATAATGGTTCCGAAAAACTGAAGGATAAAGTTGCATTAATTACTGGAGGAGATAGTGGAATAGGCAAAGCTACTGCTATAGCCTTTGCTAAAGAAGGTGCAGATGTAGCAATAGTTTACTTCGATGAAAAGGAAGATGCTGAGGAAACAAAAAAAATCATAGAACAGCATAAGAGAAGATGTGTACTTATTCCCGGAGATGTTGCCGATGATAATTTTTGCAAAACTGCAGTTCAAACTACTATAAATGATTTAAAGAAAATAGACATATTAGTGAACAATGCCGCTGTTCAATTTTCTCAAAACAGTCTTGAGGACATAACAAATGAGCAGCTTGAAAAGACCTTTAGAACAAACATCTTCAGCATGTTCTATATGACAAGAGCAGCACTTGCTCACTTAAAACCAGGAGCAGCTATAATAAACACTGCATCTATCACAGCCTACAAGGGAAACCAAACCTTAATAGACTATTCATCAACCAAAGGTGCCGTTGTTGCTTTTACTCGCTCACTTTCACAATCTCTTCTCACTAGACAGATAAGGGTAAATGCCGTTGCTCCAGGACCTGTATGGACTCCACTTATTCCAGCTTCCTTCAGCCCTCAAGTTGTTGGAAAGTTCGGTTCAGATTCTGCTATGGGAAGACCAGCCCAGCCTGTTGAACTTGCACCAGCTTATGTATTTCTTGCCTCTCCTGATGCTTCTTACGTTACAGGGGAAATAATACATGTAAATGGCGGGGATTTTATAGGAGGCTAAATTTAATTTACTATTGTACTTTTTAATAAAGGCTATATTTTAAATAACTGCTGGTTTTCCAGTTTACTTAAAATATAGCCCATTTTCTTAAATGTACTCTCCAGCATCAATCTCATGCTGAAGAATCTCACTAATACGCTTTTCAGTTTTTTCTAAATCAAAGCCAGCTTCTTTTTTAATACTCTTTCTAAGCATTGGCCCAATCTGCTGTATATCATCACTAATATCATATAATAATTCTAAAGCAGCTGTAGCCTCTAGCTTTTCCCTTGGTACCTCTACCATGTTTGCTAAAATTGAATTTTCCGATCTTGAAGCTATTATAGGAGATCTAACATCTTCAACATATACAAGTGTTCTTCTTCCCGGACCTCTTTCGTCTTCAATACGCTCCAAGGTTATAATTTTATCTGATCTTGCAAATTTTCCATATCCAAGTGGAATCATGAGTCCTTCTCTTATTTCCATAATTCTTTATCACCGCCTTATATAACTATAGTTTTTATATAAGTTTTTGCTTATGATAAAGAAGTTATTCAACAAATTTAAAGCTGCCAGTAATTTAAAAACATTTTTATAAACTCTAATATATCAATGTATTCTCCTCTACTTAAATGGTATTCCTTCCCCATCCAGCAGCAGTGAAGCCTTTCTCCTTTTCTATCATTCAATTTTTTCAAATTATCTATATGAATTTTAATCTCTGGAAGAAGCTTTTGTCTTTCTTCTTTAGAATTTGTATATAGTCTTCTCTCACATTTAAGCCAAGCAAGTTCAAGCTCACACATAACAATTAAGTGATATTTATTTTCCTCCAGCTTAAAATTAAAAAATTCCTATGCACCCTGTGGTAAATTTTCTTTTACTGAAGCTATAAGTTCAAGGCTTTTATTTGCTTTTAAAAGTGCTTCTTTATAACTTTCTTCTTTTCTTCTAATGCTCTCTGGTTCACCACGTCTAAGCTTTCTATAAACATTAATAAAGCTTTCATCCCATCTAAACAAAGACCAATTATAATAAAAAGGATTCCTCCAAACTTTATCCTCATTATCATCATAAGCCCTTGCCGTTCCTCCTTCTTTGACATCAAAAACATACCTTGGATTATCGCTACCTTTATATTCCTGCATAACATTAATTGCTGGCACCTTATCTCTTGTATCTCCAAAGGTTTCCCGCTCAACACAAAGACCTTCTGCAATTACTTCTCCTGTAGTCTTTAATGCTTCTATCATTACAGCTGCACATTTTTTCCCGAAGGTATTGCAAGCATAATCCCACCAAGCCTTATCTGGATCACGATCTGTAGAAATATATCCGAGAAACCAAAGATTTACCTCCTGAGCCTCATTTAACACTACATTTTGATAAACCTCTGGCTGCCAACCCCTATCTACTCTTACAGAAATACCATCACACCCCTTTTCCCTCCATGAATTATATTGTCTATACAATATATCTGTAAAACAATTTGCCACATGATCCATTCTAAAATATTCCCCTGCAATATCTAGTTCTACATATTGATTTTTACCTCCAACCTTTCCAATAAGAGGCTCATCAATTGAGCGCAAGTGCCAGTCCTGAGGTACATTTTTTGTCATAATTATTACATCATCAGGAATATTCTTTATGGCCTTTTGAAAGTTATAAAGTTCAGAAGGATGCCATACAAAAGAACGTAAAATAAGCTTTTTGTTATTTTTTCTACACACTTTAAGTATGGTAGCCACTAGCTTTTCCAACATTGAAGCATCTGTAAGCTTTATTTCTGTTTCTACCGCAGTTAAAACAAGATAATCTATCTCTGGAAGTAATGATGTTAATATGTAATTATAGCGTTCAGCAAGTTTATCCCAAACAAGCTTATTTTCTAAAGTCACAGTTCCCCAACTCTTATCGTAATCCTCAAGTTCATGCACCCACACACTTATGGTCATTCCAAGTTCTTTTGCCAGCTTAAAATATCCTTTTTCATTAGCTCTTTCCCTTAGTTCTTTTAGCGGTTTTAAAGTACCTCCTTCAGTTTGAAAACATATGTCATTGAAGCCAAGCTTTGCTCCCAATTTTACTAATTCAATATTTGGATGTGCTTGATGAAAAGACATAGATCTGTAATTCATCATTTTTTAAACCCCTTTCTCTTTTGCTTAATTGAACAATAAAATATAGCCCCTAGCATTTTTAATTATACCAATTGCTTCTCCTGAGGTTCCATATTTTTTTCTAATTTTTGTATGGACTTATGGCATCAAAGTAATATATTTTTAATATTAGCATGGTTGTAAGATTATTGAATAAAAAGAATTGTCTTTCAAAAAATAATGTAATATACTAAGTATATAATTTAAGTTCTACACTTAAAAGAAAGAATAAAGCTTTGCCTATAAAACAAACACAGCCTAGGAGAGATGATAACCAAAATCATATGATAAAGTAGCTACATGAGCTTTAAAGTAAACGTTGTCAGGTTTGTAAATCTCAATTAAAAAACAAAAAAGTTTTGTGCAAGTAATAATATTCGTATTCTAGCTATAAGATAATAATTTTTAACATATAGTCTTAATATTTAATGACTTTGAGCGTCTCTCAGCAAAATGAATAGTTTGAACTGTGAGCTAATTAGTTTTAGACCTTGTTTTATAAGTATAGTTAGGGAGGTCTTAAAAATGAATATTAATTATTTAAAGACATTAGATATTATGGAAGACACCAAGACTAAATTAGAAAAGTTACTTGATACTACTGAAATTAGTGATTTCGAAGATGAAGAGGCTTCTTACATATTGCAAAAAATAATTAAAAAATTAGAGGATACAGAAATAATATTAGAATATTTAAATGCCACACCTAAAGATGGTATATTGAAAAAGAATACTCTAACAGGGAAATTCTATATAGAATATAATAATACTACTAATAGCCACCCATTAAATTATGGTAACATCTTAGAGTTATTTTATGAAAATGAATGGCATATAGGAAAAATAGCTTGTACAACTAAACATGGCGAAAACCTATATTATTTTCATGGCGATCAAAAGCTATTCTTATGCCCTGGAATGGTTGTTAGGAGAAGATTATAAATTAAAAGCTTAGCTATAGATAAACTACCTTGAAACTTGAAATTTATTTGTACCAAAATAACGTTCTCTGGACATTTGGGTGCATATGAATTTCAAGTTTTAAATAAGAATGCATCCAATAGCTGATACACAAGCTATCATTACTGTGACTTTCACCTTACCAAACTTGCCCAAAATCAATACAACAGGTAAAGCTAACATGGCTATATCCCTTATTTCTTTTTCATGTTTATATTTTATTGAATTTTCTCTATACATATGTTAATACTAATTAAAAATCACTCCTACTATTAATATTAGTTCTTTATGAACAAAAGTGCTATCATTAATACTTGAATCATTGAACAAAGAGCTATGACTATTATAGCTCCCTTTTTTATTCTTTTTATTTTCTCTTTATCACCTGTCATACAAACCAATTTATAGCTAAATACACACCCTAGGCCCCAACTCCCTGGTATCGGTACAGCCAAAACATAACTGTCATAATGATAGCTAAGAATAACTAAAATAGTTCCAATTGCTAAAGAGAAAAAAAATGCTCCACCTAATTTTAGTCCCTTATAAATACAATAGATACCAAAAGATATAAGAAATAGAGAACATACATAAGCTATCATTATTTCAATTTTCACTTTACCTAACTTGCCCAAAATTAGTACAATGGGTAAGGCTAACATTGCTATATTTCTTATTATTTCTTTTTCATGTTTATATTTCATTAGCTTTTCTCCTCATATACATTACTACCAAACGTGTAATAACCTCTTTATTTTATTTGTAGCCCAATTTGCTCCAACTCCAACGACAACAACAGTACCTACTACAACTGTAGCAACCTCAGGCGCTGCAACCGCTGTACATACCGTGTCAGCGACTCCAGCAAGAACATCACCACCAACATAAGATGCACCCGTCATACTAATATCAATGCCAGAAGCTTCAGCCTTTTGTGCTATCGTTTTATTATTTTTAATATCGCCAATAACAGATGCTCCAGTTAACCCTACTGTTAGAATTCCTGTTCCTTTTCCAGGATTTAAAACTCCAGGTATATCTACATCAACATCTCTTACTCCTTTTGGTATATTTCCTGCTTGCTTATTTTTTGTGTATTTAAAAAGCAAAACTTTAACAGACACTATTTTAACATCCATTGAAGTTTTGTTATTAGCTTAAGACAGACACCAAAAGAAACTTTTTAGAGTATGTTTACTACTTAGTTTATATGTTTTAAATTATTGCTCTTCAATATCTATTGCTCCACATGCTATACATAACCATTCCAGAGCCCCCCACGGAAAAGGCCACCCTTCAATTGCAACTACAAGTTTTATTGTATTGTTATCAACTATTTTAGAACTCCACCAGTACCATTCTCTTTGGTCAGGTTCGAACCAATAAAGCCAGTTGCTTAAAACCCAGCCCTTTCCTTCAGTAATTTTCTTTCTTTCTTCAATTGGTAATTTTGAATATTTATCTATCTCTTCCTTAGTACGTTCTTTGCTACATTTTTTAACAAACCACTTAGGAAGTAATTTTCTCCATTCATCAAGTGGAAGTTCTAAGTTTTCATTATGTTCTAAAACTATTTTTAAAACTTCCTTACATTTTGATAAAACTTCAAATGAATTTCCATCACATTTTACTACAAATACAGTTAACATATTACTATTTGTATTATCATCCAAATTATCTCCATTAATCAAACGGTAAATCTCGTCATTATTCATTATTCTATTCTCCTCCCTCTATTGCACCCTGGTAGATTTTATCGATGAATCTTTCATTCCTTGTCCTAATCTTTTAGCTAAAAAATCATTAGCCCTACCTATTTGCCCAAAATTTAAAAATAGTGTTTTGTTCTTTCCTATAATAGCTACTTCTCCATTATCTCCAATAACTATTCTCTCGTTAATTTTACCTTCAACACGAAATACACGGACATTTCCTCGCTCAACTGAAGTTACGCTACCCAAACAATAAAATCCTTTAGATTTACTTTACCTACAACTGCTTCAATATCAAAACCTATGCGTTTATCCAATGCAGCTGTTAAAGCAGATGTTGTTACATAAAAAAGAACCCCGTTGAGAGTTCTTTTTGTTTCTAAATTAGTTTTATATAAGTATTACTAACTATTTACTTGTATTTTCATCTAAAACAAATTTATTAAACTCCATTTGTTCTTCATCCTGCATACCAATAAAGAATATCCTATCAATTTGGTCATGGTTAAATAAGTATGTATGCTCTGCGTCAATATTTCCCTCTGGAAAAAGACAGGCAATATAATCGTATTCTTTTTTAGTTTCTGCAGCAATCTGTTTAACTCCATATATCATTAATCTTTTGTTACTTTCTTTTAATAAAACCACTGAACCTATTGGTAAATATTTGTTCATACATTAGTCACATCATATTCTATTATTTTTTCAATCTTAGGGTCGATACTGATGTCTCTTTTCTTACATTCGGCTACTACTAGTTTAATAAGTTCTTTGGAGTTTTTTGTCCAATTAGATATTTTAATTGATTTAGAAGTATCTGTTATTATTATAGAATACTTATATACAAAAGTACCCGCATCATATGAATAAATGCCTTGTATGTTGTTCCATTCTATATAGTTGTCAATTTTTAATGTTTTACTAACAATCCCATTATCATCAATTCCTATATAAATAAAGAATCTTATATCGATTAGATTAAAAAGTTGAAATATAATTAATGGAGTACACAATATATATGCTACAAATCCAAACACACCCAATTTGAAAATAAACATAACTATTAGGAAAGTAATTATAATTGCTAGATATGGTTGATAACCTAATCTGTATTTTTTCAAAATATCACCACCACGAATTATTTTATATCCCATTTTTTATAGAGCCAATCTTCACCCCAAGCGACTCCGGCAGAAACTCCGGTATCAATACCTACAGCTAATGGAATTAAAGCCCATCCCCCAAATTCTGGATTTGCAAAACCTGATACTGCCATTGCACTAGTTGCTTTACCAGTTCCATAGCATATTAATCCTCCACCTACTTGTATAGCTGTTTTTTCAAGTCTTTTCTCGTTTGTATTGCCACTATCTACTGTCCAAGTGTTTGCCACATCAAGTCCAAGTGAACCTAAAGTTAAACCTTTTGCCATATTTCCAGTTACTTTAGCAGATTTCTCATATGGGTGAATTTCTTCCAATGAACCTTTAGGAGATAAATCCGTAATAACTCCCTCTTTATTAACATGACCCCATGTTTTTTTTGCTATTCTATCTGAATTTCCAACAACTGTGCCTAATCCCGAAAGACCCAAACCACTTAATGAATATGCATATATATCTTTCACTATTGGATTATCTTCTAGTTTCCTTAAATCACTGTCTACCTTCTCTAAACAGCCAGCTATTACATCAGAGGTTGAAGGAACTACAGGAATTTTATGTCCAGCTATTGTATAATCGGATAACGGGGTTGTATCGTCTAACCAATTAGCAACAGTTATCTCGCCTATCAACTTATACTTTTCTAAAAATGGTAGGTTGCTATCTAAAATTTCTTCCTTCAAATCGATATATGTTTCAGTGTGTTTTGAAGGGTCTTCACCAATTGCTACAACGCCATCACCTAAAATTGACACTGAACCCTCTGGCAATGTATAGCTCCCAGTTTTTACATTGACAACTGTCTCATTCAGTACTGCTACAGTCTGCACAACAAGCTTAAAATTATTCAAATCATCATTAAATAGCCCATTCACTGCCGAATTAAATTTGTAAAGTTTTCTCAATTTATCCTCAATTTTATCCAAATCTTGTTGGAGGCTTTCAGAATAATTTTCAAGAGACTGGGCGGCTTCGTTAAGCGATGATGCAACAGAGAACAAAGACGCCGCATCAGCTGCTGAAGCCATTGCCCTCAAAGTGCTAGCTGTGTTATCTGTTTCTGCTTTAATTGCTTGTGTTGAACGCTTCTTCGCATTGAGCTTGTCTTCATCCAGCACACCCTCGCCACTCACTTCTTCATTTGCACTCTCGTACTGACTAAGATGCTTTTTCGTGTCATCAAATACAGCGGAAGCTCGATGAATCGTTGGAATAATCAACGCCGAAAATAAATCTTTTCCTGCATTAAACGCAGAACCATCTAAGGCTTTACCTGAACCAATAGAACTTGTTAGACTCTGACTTGCACTGACCAAATCCTCTAGCGCTGCTTTTGCCGTGCCAACGTTCGCGCTTAAACCATTAATTAAATTTTCAGAATCTGAACTTGAATAAATTAATCCCACGGTAGTCCATCCCTTTCTTTTTGAAGTATTTCTCGCTTTTCTTCTAACTGCTTACTTTCTTGTGAAAAAGAATAGGTAAAATCATCTTGTTGTTGTGCTATCAAGTTCTTGATATACTGCGCTTTTCCTTGGCTTTCTTCAAAATCCCATTGGGCTGAAAAACTCCCACGCTTCATCATATCATCATCAATTTCCAAAAGCTTCTGAAACTCTCGTGAAGTGGTTGTTTCAAAGTTATCTAACAGAACTTGGATTTGGCGTTTTTGATCTTTAAGCTCCTCCATCTCTCGCTCTGTTTGGAGAATTTTTTGATTATAGTCATAGCGCTCCTCAGCACTTTTATCTTTCACCATTTATCACTCCTCACTTTTTGAATAGACTTTGATCTGCTGCGTCCATTTCCTGCTTGATGGAAGCAAGCTGTGTAAACTTTCCAGCTTGTGTCTTTACACATTTTATCAGCTTGTCTAAATCATTCAACATTTGATTTGCAACATTCTCTCCAGCTTTCATTCCAGAGATGTTACTTTGACTAAAATGTACGGTTGTTTTTCTACTTATGTTAACATTTTTAGCGGGTGAAGTTGCCACTTCGGCAGCTCCAATATCTGAACTAATTCTAGCCATAACTTCCTCCTCTCTTATACTCTAAATTTATAAAATGGGTCATCATCTAATAAACTCTGTACATCCTCATGTTGTTCCTCGCACTAAAAGGAATAGATTCAGAATCAACTGGACTTGTTAATTAAATTATGAGGGAACTAATTTTTATTCCAATGTTATACAAACCCCTTACATCTACTTTAATCTAATACATTCATATAAATTAACATATATACTATTTAGCAATATTATTTATTAACTGAAATTCTTTTCTTGTATATTTTATTCCTATAATTATATTATTTCCCATTAAATTTTTCAAGTATATTTTAATAATATTAAACTTTACATTAATGTTGAATTTCATTAAATAAATATATAAGCAGAGAGAGCCATTATTCTGTCAAACTAGCTGTATTTTATTACATATAAAAAATACCAAAGCTCCAAGAGCCTTGGTATTACTAATTTTAAATTGGTGCTCCAGATAGGATTTGAACCTACGGCCAACTGATTACGAATCCGTGTATATAGATTTTATGTAGTAATTTATGGTTATATTGTGTTATATTTTATCTATGTTCATAGACTTTTTTATTATATTATATACTATACAATTATATTATTCTCAATTGTATTAGGTGTATAAATAGGTGTATTTTTATAGCTTTAATATGCCTATATAATTGGTCTTATACTTAATTTTCACTTTAAAAATTTGCAATTAGTATTAATATCTAATATATCAATTAAATCGTCTTTATTAATTTTTTTATCCAACCCTATTTTAAATGTATTTTTACCTGAATAATAAACATCCAGATGATTTAATGGATGTACTATTGGATCTTGTCTTTCTAAATCATAATCATACCTTAAATATCCGGGTTCAAATGATAATAAATACAAAAGTATTTCCCAACACAATTCGTTATAAATTCCACTTTCAGCTTCATATTCTTTCATAGTATTATAATATACTTCTGCCATAGATTCTAAGGATTCATTAAATTCAATTTGATGATTAAATATATCAGCTAGAATTGTAGTAATTTTACTGTCTAATTCATATTTATCGTAATATACTTTTAATTTTTTATCTTCCTCTAAAATTGAAAACGGAAATTGAACTGTATGCATTTTTTCATTCTGACAATAAAATATTCTGCTCATTTTATTTACATATATAATTACTGTAATATCATTTTCAAGCCTAGAGTGTAAATCATCTAGTGTTACCGAGCTAATATATTTAATAGTGCCTATCAACAGTTTTATAACATCAACTTTTTCTCTAATAGCTGTACTACCACCGATCAAATACTCATTCACTTTGAATTGATATGATTTCATAGTATTAATCCCCCAAAATAACTTTTATCATTCCTCTTGTTTTAGTCATAACCTCTTCTTCAGATTCATTTTCAATAATAGTTGGTATAGTGTTATACAGCATTATTACATATTTACGTGATAATTTGGGATAATCTTCTTTACATACTTGATTTATTATATCCTCAACAGATTTCTTTTTAGCTTGAGCCATAATTTTAATTTTTTCTTCCTGCTCCTCTTTTTCTTTCTTATCTGGTTCCCTTAACTTCATAAAGCCATCTTTATTAATATTATCAATTGCATTTTTATATATTTCTATAAATTCAGTATTATCACTATTCACAATAAAATATGACGTTAAAAATGAACGAGTTAGAATCATATATATAGAATTTCTTTGATGTATACGATCTGTTATTTTACTTGTTTCTACACAAATTACAAATGGAAATTCTAAACCTTTTATATTATTAGTATTACTTACAAATAATTGATCTTTTACTTTAGTCTTTGTTATATAGCCCTTATTAATTTCCCAATTATATTTTTTATCTATTTCAACCATCAAACTGTCTGCTATTTCATAATTATTTTTTGTATTACCTACAAAAACCACCGCAATATCATCAGGTGAAACAGTAGAATTATTTTGTCTTATTTCATCAATGCATGTTAAAATTTCTTCCGTAAAATAATCAATGGAACAACCTCTAAGTTGTATACTATTTATGGATTCAACATCCTCAAACCGTCTAATTGGTGTTCTGCTAAGTATAAATTTTCCATTCTTTCTTTCGTATTCGTACCCACAAGATTCCCATTCTCTATCTTCCAACCAACGTATTACAGGTTTTTCATACAATCCCATACCTATGGAATGAGCAAACATTAAAGTTTTAGGATCTGTACGATAACATTTATTAAGTAAATAATCACATTCTACAGAATTTTCAATATTCATATCAAAAATATTTTGAAATATATCTCCTGCAATATAAATTCTTACTTTTGTTACTAAGCTACATAAATCAAAAAAACTCTGTGAGAAATCTTGACTTTCATCAATAAAAATATAATCAAAACAAGGTTCAAGGTTTTCTATCAACTTAAGTTGCTCACAAGCATCCTCACATACCTTGTCAAAAGTATTAATATAAGAAAATCTTTTGAATTGCAAACCATACTTTGAACATATATAACTGTATAGTCCTGAATTTGGTACACTCTGTGACCCCCAACTTGAAAAAACCCAAAGGCGACTATCCCATTCAATCTGCTCCTCAACCTTCATAAAATTAAAAAATCTAGGAATTCTATTTTTCATATCATCTGCTAAAACTTTATTAAAACAAGTAAATACAATTCTACTATTTTTATTTTCAATATATGTTTCACGTAATTTATGTAATAACAATTCTGTTTTTCCAGTGCCTGCTAAACCCTGTATTACTACTTGTGGTTTATCAACTTTTTCATAAATAAATCTACTTTGCATACCATCAAATAGTATAATTTTCTTTTTTACTTTGTCCAATAAGGTTTCAGGATTTTCTAATCCTAATTTTTCTATGTCATTTATACTTCCTATTAATAAAGATATAAGAAGATCTATCTTTCTTTCATCATCAGATTTTACTGACTTATCTTCTAAGAAACCTGAAATATCGTCAATCATATCCTCATGAAAGTCTTCACTTGTAATTAATTTTTGCCATTCTCTTGGTCGTCCCAATATTTTCTTGTAACTAAACTTATCAGATAGATATCCTAAATCCTCCGTGAAATCTTCCAAAAAATGCTCAAAATTTTTACTATCACTTATGCCATAATTCATTACAATAATTTTATGCTTTGGAACCAAAATAATAGCTTCATCATCGTAATCATAATCATTGTCATTAGTTGTTCCTAATGCTTTTTTTATTATATATGCTTGTTTTGATTCCTTTTGAGAGTATTCCTCAAATGCTGAAATAAATCCTGATATTTTACTATCATTTTCTATATCACAATAAAATAAACTATCTGACATATACAATTCTCCTTCTTACTCAATTTTAAAATTCTAATTAAATATTACATATTTTAATTAACAACCTTTATGTATAATAATAATGTAATTCCATCATCTCTTCTTAATTTTACCATAAATTTTTTTACAAATCTCTAATAAAAGCACCTTATTAAAAATCCTAATACCATTTAATATTTATTTTTCTCAATCATATGTCGTATTTTTAAATCTATTTCAAGTACTTGGCATATCATTTCTATACTACTTTAATCTCTTTGCCGTTTTATATCTACTATTATTTACAAAAATACTATTTTAAAACATTTTCTTGTTGTTTATATAATAAAATTTATTTCTGTTACGATCTTTACAATTATATATATCATAAAATTTATCCTTATTTGTAAATTTCACCACCATAAAAAAGGAATTAAAAAAATATTATAGAATTTAATATTAATTATATTGAAAGTAGGTGATATTTACTATGGATGATTTTGATACAATCGGAGAAGAGGTTGAAGCTTTTTTAACATTTTGCAATAATATCTCTTAACCATAATGGTCATCATATTGAAAAATGTTCTAAAACTCCATATAAATCCATATAAAAGTGAGTGGTAAAGCTATTAATCCTAATTTAGTAGCTTTAAATCCACTCATCTATATAATTATACTTTAACTTATTAAATTAAACTTATTTTACCTTTTTCTTATGATATTCCAATTCTTTTATATGATACACTTCAACTTTATTGCACTTAAAATTCTTTTCACTAAAAATAGCAAAATTATTTCCATCCGAGCTAAGAGTACTTTTATACTTTATTCCATCATATCCCAAATGTTTAACAAAATCACTTATATATTGAGTTGGCAAATAATCCAAAATACTATCCTGTCTTCTAAGAGGCTTGGCTATTTCTCTTCCAATCTTCTTCAAATGTTCTATATTTACCGCTACCCATGTAAGCGCATATTCAGTTGAAAATGGGCTAAAGCTTTCCAATGAACCTAAATCAACTACTTTAATATTTTTTTTAAGTTCAAAGCTTCCTATTGATATATAATCTAAGTCACGTGCTCTTATTTCATGAATTGTTGTATTAATATTATCAGACAAATATAAACAACATATTCCTTCTGAATTTGCTCGTCCTGCAGATGTTAATCTAGGAGGAGGTGCCCCCATATCTTTTGATTCATATCCATTTTCATCAGAAATTCTTGCCCTATATAATATAGTTCCCTTTTTATATTCTAAATACATATTGCTAAATAATTTGCTTAAGACTTCCGTATTAATATGGCTTGAATGAAATCTATTTACATTAGTTATTGTATATTTAAAATCTTCCCATTGATAAGTTTTTAATATACAATTTTTCTCTAAATAGTCCTTATCATATAATTCTAATATACCTACAGGCTCAGTAAATAATTTTGATTCTAAATCATATTTTTCTTTGCATATATTTATAATTAATTCTCTTACACTTTCTTCTGGTATATTAAACAAGCTCCATCTTTCAATAAGCTCCTTACCAAGATTACTCAATAATTTTTCTGGATAACCATATGGTAGTCTTTCTTTACAAGTATACACATCTAATAATTCATCTAAATATTCCGTTAAATAGTTATCTCTTTCGGTATCATAAGTATATACATCTTTAGCCCCACAAATTTCACAATTTCCTTTTTTCCCAGAAGAAGAAATCATTGACTTTAACTCCGAGTCCTTAAAACACTCAATACAGCATATCATAGCTTATATTTCTCCCTCTAAATATTTATTTACCAATTCAATATGATGCATTATTGATAATTTTTTTACTGTGCCCAATCCTGGATACTTACCCGTATAATAAAGCTCCTTAAACTGCTTTAATGCTTCTGTTAAAGGAATATTATTATCATCTACCCACAAAACTAATTTTCTCAGGGCCTCTCCAAACTTTCCTGCTGGATCTTTAATATCTTCATTAGAATCTGATACAAAATGCCTTATTCTTAAATTTTTTTTATTATCAAAATAAACTATGTGAATAGCAACAGCTAAAGGTGCAAATCCTGAATCATTAAATTCTTGTCCTACTACTGAATAATCAGAAAATCCCTTATATCCCTCCTCACTAAAGAACAAATGATCGTCTGAAAAAAATTCATCTTCTTCTTTTATATAATCTACATTTCTTTCTCGCTTTTTATATCTATCTGAAAATAATACTTTGCCATTTCCTACACTTCTCTTAAAAATTCTATCATCTGGAATCAATGTAAACATTGGAAATACATCGCTATACACATCCAAATAGTAATCTATGGCATCCCTATCATAATTTATTATAATAAATTTATTCTTACCCTCTTTATATTTTATTTTTTGTGATATTTTACCTGTCATAATATATGCTTTAATAGCATTTTCTTTCTTCATACTATCAGATAACAATTTCACAATATTATTATCTTTATCATCTTCTTGCATCTTCCTTAAATCTGATATAAACTTACCAACTTTAGGATTCATAATTATTGCTAAATTTCTTTTGTTTACTGTATATAATTTAAGTGTCTTTACTAGTGTTGATGTAGGTTTTATAGGCTCAATAATAGGTATGATTTTATTGCCAATTAGTTTCTTTTCTAAAAGCTCTCTTAGCGCAAGTAATTCAAACTGTCTTCCTCTTAAATATGGTAAATACATAAATTCATCCCCCAAATTCACTTTGTAAAAATATTTTTAGATTTTCATAGTCTTTCTTTTTATATTGTGAGAAATAAATTAAAAATTTTAATTCATAAGGCACATAATTTTTATAATCTTGAATATCAATATTTATTCTCTTTTTTAATTCATTTAGCATACTTTTATGTATAACTTCTATACTTATCTCATCAAATAATTTGTAGCATTCACTATAGTATTTAAATTGAGAGGTTTTAGGCAAGTATCCAATATTATTGAAAATAATTTTCTCATATTCTTTCTTTCTTAATACTTTAAAAATCACTTTTTTATCTAAAAAAGATTCTTCCTCTTCTGGTTCTTTTTTTACACTAATTGTATTTCTCTTAGTTAAAACATAAATTCCTACTTTTGTATTTAATAATTTTTTTCTTAATTTTTCATAATGCTCTTCACATGTAACAACACATACATATTTAAAAACTTTATAATAATCTTGTATCTGATTTTCAAGCCTTTCCAACGTATCTAATTCAGTCTTTATTTCATAAACAATACCTTTTCCATTAATCATTACAAAATCAGCTTTAGATTTACCTATAGCTAACTCTGTTAATGCAGTCGTAGTTTTCAAACTATGCTTTCCCAATAACAACTTGTTTAACAACGTATTTTTATAGAAATATTCCATTCTGTATTGCTTTCCTGATAATTTATATATTTTAGAAATTAAATCATTATATTTTTGAGCTTTAGTTTCATTCAGATAGCGATTAATAGCATATGTGAATGTATCATTTTTTCTGTTTTTTACAAGATCATTTATGGTATTCTTGGTAAATAATCTCTTTAAAATCAGATTATTCTCATATTCCATTTTATCACCAACCCGTACTTTTATAATAAAATTTATTTAAATTATACTATAATATATTATATCCCAATTACTTTCGTTATTAAACTAAAAATAAAAGTTATATTCAGCTAGCTAGAGAATAATTAATTCTCTATTACTTATCCATATCTTAGAATTAATCGTCTTTTTTAAAAATTTCAAATATATATTATATCCTTGAATACCAATAAAATTATTAAATATATTTGAAAGGAATGATTAAAACATGTCAAAATCACTATATTGTATAGGAAAACAAACAGGACATCAAATGGTAATGGAGGTGTGTAATAAAACCAGCCCTACTCCTGCAAAAAGAATAAGTATAGTATCAATAAAAATGATAAGAGAAGGTAGTATTTTATATAATACAAGAAAAATACTTTCACCTTCAGACGCAGTAAACTTAGGAAAATATTTTCTTGAAG
This sequence comes from Clostridium neuense, assembly GCF_045310695.1. NCBI lineage: Bacteria > Bacillati > Bacillota > Clostridia > Eubacteriales > Clostridiaceae > Clostridium > Clostridium neuense. The sequence goes on along the minus strand of NZ_JBJIAA010000005.1, from coordinate 41,703 downwards.
ATGCCGATAGGGAAAAGTTAATTGCTTGCTGCATGGATACAAAAAATCAACCTATATCTATTAATATAGTAAGTATTGGATCATTAAACAGCTCTATAGTGCATCCAAGAGAAGTATTTAAAGCAGCCATATTATCAAATGCCGCAAGTATATTGATATTTCATAACCATCCTTCTGGAAATACTGAACCTTCCCAAGAAGATATAACTATTACTAAAAGATTAAAAGAAGCAGGCAAGTTAATCGGAATAGAATTACTTGATCATATTATAATTGGATCGAAAGGTAAATACTGTAGCTTAAAAGAAAATGGAACGCTATAAAAAATAATTGGAGAGGTATATAAAATGAATGATATCAAAACATCTGTAACCATTAATATAACTATAAATAATATTGAGCTTATATCAGAAGTAAACACTATATGTAATGAACTTTCATTATCCTTAGAACAATTTATAAGTTATTCAGTAAATAAGCTAATTTATGATATACATTTTGTACATGATATAAGAAATATTCAGAACAAAGGACTCTGATTTACTTTTCATCTAAATGTGAAAACATTACCTTTAAAATATCTAATGCCATTTGTTTTTGATTAGTATTTCTACCATCAAGCAATTGTTTTAACTGATCTATAAAATTATCATTTTCTAGTTCTATTGATTCTTTTAAAAGGTAATCAACAGTTACACCTAATCGTTTTGCTATTTTAACTAAGGTTTCAAGGGTGACACTTCTTTCCCCTCTTTCTATTAGTCCAATATACGAATTACTTACATCAATACTTTCCGCAAGCTGCTCTTGTGTTAAATTTAATTTTAACCTTTCTTCCCTAATTCTTTTACCTAAAGCTGTGTAATTCATATATTATCAACCTCCACTTATTAATGTATATGTAAAGTAAAGATTTCGTAATATACTATTAGTGTTATTTATATTGACTATTAGTATCTTTCAGGTATAAAATTTTACATGAAGGTAAAACTTTCATAATTTATTCACATTATTTTATAAGGAGTGATACAATGTCAAAAATGAAATTATGCAAAATATGTTCAAAAGAAATAGCTAAATCAGCAAAAATTTGTCCATACTGTGGTGCCAAAAATAAAAAGTCAAAATTAAAAATCATTATGATAATTGCAGTTATATTCATAATATTTATTTCTGCAATAAACTCTTTTAGTTCTAAACCTAGTAATAACAATAATAGTGATAATGCTAAATCTAATAGTTTTATTAATGTAGTTAAAACAGGGTATCTTGGCAACTATAAATCAGTTTCTATAGAAACAGTATTTGATAAGATGTTTTCAAAATGCAAATGGGATTCATTTGAATCAAAAGGTAAAAATATAGTTGAACTTGATGTAAAGGATAGTACTGATACACCATTAACCATTCAATTTTCAGTTGAAAAAAGCAATAAATTTAGTGTTGTATTTATTAAATCTAAAAATCGTATAGCAAAAGATGCATATGAAGCAAAAACAATTCTAGATACCATTTATGATGAATATGGCAAAAAATTTAATAGCTCTATTGTTGGTGATCCTAACACAAGCAATGATACTGTATCCGGTACACCTAATGATAAATATAAAAAATAAAACTACTCTAAGTTAATTCAAAGGGGGTAAAAAAAATTATTATTTTATATATAATTATCGCTTATTGCTGCCTTACATCTTTACAACGAAGATTAGGCTTTTTCTATTTTGGAACTTTAAGTAACTACTTTTTTACTAAAGTATTCATTGCTTTATTCTTAGGTTGGATTATAGTCCCTGTTTGGATTATAGCAAAGCTGCTAAGAAAATTCTAAAAGTTTAAACATCAAATCATTATTATACATATAATACAAAACTATAATATAATATATTTAAAGTTTTGTATTATTTTTTGTCTAACTTTAAAAAAATATATTTTGTACGTTCCTCATGAATGTTTGTGATGCATTCACAACATGTATATACATTTATATAATATATATTTAGTTATTTTTCCATTAACTGCTTATTCTGTGAATATTTAAATAATCAACATAAATATAATCATAATTTATAGAGGAGGTAGAAAATTTTGTTTAATGAATATAGTGACTTAATAAATGTAGATGAACTGTGTGAGATATTATCAATAGGAAAAAATACTGCTTATGAAATATTAAATAGTGGTGAAATTAATGCCTTCAAGACAGGGCGCATATGGAAGATTCCTAAACTGTCAATAGAAAAATATATATTAAAAAAAAGTGGATTAACTACTCAATGAATATACGGTAATAATTTTTAGCCATTTCTTATCGCTTACTTGTAGTATATATTTGATTTGTCATGTCAAATGGAATTGTCACAATCCTATATAAGATGTGCTTAACTTTGTATAAATGAAGGAACTTTATAAAAATTTATTTAAGTCATTTTGTCTTTATTAATAATTAAAAGTCATTATTTATTTTTTAATGCACTAACATATAAGTAATATCTAAAAGTAAAGGCGATAGCCTTTACTTTTTTAGGGGGAAGGGATAGATAGACGGAAAATCCATAGGATTTTTCGTCTTATCCCTTCCCCCTAATACCCCTATCCCTTATTTATATTATCTTTATTATTTTTATTATTTTTATATATAGAGTATATTGTATTTTGTGGAAAACCCAAATTATATCCTCGAAAATCGTATTTACAATTATTATGTATTAGATTACTAGAATCATGATCCAGTTCTTTTACTATATTAATTATATTTTCCCAACCGTTTTTAAAATCAATCCTTCCTTGATTATAATTATAAATAATCTGAGTTATATTAATTTGAAATGCCTCTCCAAGTTTTTTTTCAAAGCTTTTTCTATTCCCTAAACTAAATTTTCTATAATCATAGGTCTCAAAATTTTGTTTAATATAATTTTGTAAAATATCCTTAATGTTAATCTTATATTTATTAACATAAGCAAATAAAATATAATAAAAAACTCTTCCTAATAATGGAATTATATAATAATTAAGATAATAAAGATCACATTCTAATTTTAAATCTTTATTAATTATATTATTATTTTTTTCACATGCTGCACTTATTTTTTTAATATATTTGCTTCTAGAGAAGACCATAGGAATAGATGCAATTTTAGACAAAATTAGCAGTAAACTTGCTAAATAAGAATTATATTGATTTAAACATGAAAATGTATCATTTATATTTTTATTTAATATTCGTTTTTTAGCCTTATCACTAAGTTTTCCTTTAACTCCATTTTCATTTATATTTTCATTTATATTTTCATTTATATTTTCTTTATTATTCTCCTTATATTCCTCTATTTTATCTTCATGTTTTTTAACTCCTTGCTTCACTAATTCACTCATATGGTCGGTTAATTCTGATATAAATGAAATACTAAAAAGCCTTTCTAATGAATATGCCCTTATAACCTTTTCAACTTCATCATCTGTTTTTCTTATTATATCTTCTAACTTATTATAAAACTTATACAATTTTTTAAAATCAATTCCAAACTTATGCTCACCATTATACGGACACTCGTCCCAATTCTTAATCACACTAGCAAAAATAAGTGAATCAGCATATATTAATATATCACTATTTTTTTTATTCCTATTAATAAATTCTTCCCAAAAACAATAATATAAATCTGAATCCATCATACCATCAGAATAATCGCCAATATTCATAAAAAATAACCATTCTTTGAATTTATCAATAATAAGCTCCTCAACCTTTTTAGGTTCCTCTTTTTCTAGCATACATATATTTTCATAATATTCATCTGCAACTTTTTCTATAGTTTTTCCCTTTACTTCTCGTTCTATAATAGATAAATATATATTAAAAATAATATGAAACTTAATATCTTCAAGTATTTCGTTTGTTTCTATGCCCCAATTTTGAATTCTATCAATTTCAATACGTTTTTTACATATGTCTTTAGTTTTATTCCAAAGATTATCAACAAAACATAACCTATTATCATTTATAATATCACTATTAGATATATGAATATCACCTAACTTTACCAAAATATCTTTTGGTAATTCATCAGCAATATCATCAAATTCTAAAATCATATCATAAAACTTCATAATATATTACCTCATCTTTCATTATTTAAACTTTTATTATACCTTATAAATTTAAAAAGTGTCAAATTTATGTAATTTTTTTCCTATTTTATACACTTCACAATTTTTATGATAAATTAACGTTGATATTTAACAAGAAATTAGTTTTATAATTTTCAATTTATACTAAAAGGAAGTGATACTGTCTATATTTTTTAAGTAAGTATTGGAGGTGAATTTAACCTTGGAATTAAAAGTCGAATTAATTAATGAGCCATATAACTTTATTGAAGATTCCATAGTTACAGAAAAAAAATTAATATCTAAATATGTTAGTGATGGTATTGGAGAGGATTACCTATATTGGAAAAGCCAAAATCCAGTACTTATTTCAGCACAAACAGGAATGGGAAAAAACACATTTATAGAAACTATAATTATAAAGCATTGCGTTGAAAACAATAAAAAAATTTTGATTATTAGCAATAGAACTGCCAACAATCGTCAGCAAAAAAAAAGAGTATCCTCAATTGTTGGATGCGAATACATTCTAGAAAATTTTACCCCTAAGGGCCTAGATGAACTTGAAACATTTAAAAATGTTAGAATAGTCACATATCAAAAATTAGAAAAATACTTATATAATTATTGTGAGTCAAAAAAACTAGAAAAATTTGATTTTGTAGTTTTTGATGAGTGCCACTACTTTGAAAGCGATTCTCTTTTCAATAATGGTACTGGAAAAACATTGTATAAAAGTTTATCTGTATTCAAAAACTCAATACGAATATTTATGACTGCAACACCTGATGAAATTTTTAAAATAATTATACAAAAAGAAAAGGCACTTGGACTAAGCAGTATTAATAAAATATATTACATAAATCATCCAATTGAAAGTTTTTTTTATCCAAAAACAGTTTTATATTATAATTTTCAAAGAAATTATAATTACATCTCTCCAAAATATTTTAATAATAAAGATACACTTTTAGAATTAATAAAAAATGATAATTCAAATTTTAAATGGCTCATTTTTGTTACCAATAAACAAGATGGTGAGAATTTTGTAAATAACATTGGGAAAAACTCTACTTTTATCACATCTGAATCCAAAAATTCAAAATATGAAGATGGCAAAATATATTCTCAAGTTGTTACTACAGAAAAATTTACATGTAAAGTATTAGTATCTACAAGTGTTATGGATAATGGTATTAATTTCAAAGACCCTCTTTTGAAAAATATTGTTATATTCGCATATGATAAAACTGAATTTATTCAAATGCTTGGCAGAAAACGTGTGATAAATGATGAAAGTATCAATCTTTATCTTTATGGTAACAACGTAAAAACAATAAGAAATAAGTTATCTGGAATTAATAAACAAATTGAAGCTATATGCTTATTAAAAGACAATCCTTCGCTTTTTCTAAATCAATATTTTAGAAATTCAGAATTAATAAGTGGACTTATATATTTTAATAAAAACTTAGAACCAAAAATTAATGAGTTTGCTGAAAAAAAATTATATTTTTTAAAAAACTTCTATGAAAACTTAATTAGTAACTTCATCTTAATTGGTAAACAAGCTTTTATTCTTGAACAACTTGCTTGGTTAAGCTTAGAAAAAACTTATAATCCAAAGCTTTGGATCGACTATATAGATTCTGATAAAAACAAAAGAAAGTTAATTGAATTTCTTAATTCTAATTGCAATATACCATTATCAGATAAAGCACTTGAAAACTTTCAAATCAATTTTAAAGAATTATTTGTTGCAACCTATGGGAAACAATCGGGTGATAGAAGTGATCGAGTTTATAAGGAAACAAAAATGCGTAAATTACTTGAAAAATATGATTTACCTTATAAAATAACTATTAAGAACAACGCATTCACTTTATGTAAGATGTAAATTTGTTACATTTAATTTATATATTATATCTATGAGGAGGTACTTGTTATGACATTCTCTGATGATGAAGTACTTACTGTAAAGGAAGTTGCATCATTCTTAAAAATTTGTAGAGTCAATGCTTACAATTTATTTAATGAAAAAAATTTTCCTTGCATTTACATTGGCAAATCTAAAAGGGTACAAAAGTCAGACTTGATAAATTACATTAATAATAATTTAAAAAACAATAATTAATTATAAAATGCTTGATTTTACTATTAAAATCAAGCATTTTAATAACTTAAGAAAGGATGATATTATGTCAAGAATAAAGAAAAAAGCTTCAAGTGGCGAAGGTTCAATATTTAAAACTAAAGATGGAAAATGGCGCGCTTCAATTACTATAGGCAAAGATTCGCTAACTGGTAAACAGAAAAAACAATGGTTTTACGGAAAATCCGAAAAAGAGGTACGTGAGAAAAAACTAAAAGCTTTATCTCAAATCCAAAATGGAGATTACATAGAACCATCAAAAATAACAGTAGGACAATGGCTTCACACGTGGTTATGGGAATATAAAAAAATGAAATTGCAAAGAACAACTTTTGAAAGCTATGAATATATAATACGAATTCACATTTTACCCCTGCTTGGAAAAAAGCAACTCTTAAAACTAAATGCTGATGATTTGCAAAAACTTTATAATAATAAACTGAAATCAGGAAGAATGGATGGACAAGGTGGTTTATCTAAAAGAAGTGTTAAATATATTCATATAATTATGAGACAAGCCTTATCTCAAGCAATAAAAAATGGTTTGCTTATAAAAAATGTTGCTGACGCAACAACTCCACCAAAATTAATTAAAAAAGAGATGAGAGTTTTATCCCTTGAAGAGCAAAAAAAATTTACTGCTGCCATAGGTAATGAAAGATTAAGAGCATTGTTTATATTAGCTCCAAATTGTGGTGCTCGTGAAGGTGAAATATTAGCTTTAAAATGGAATGATATAGATTTTGAACAAAACAAAATAAAAATTGATGAGACAATGAAAAGAGTAAAAAACTTTGACCCATCAAAAAACAAAACAGAAATTATATTTAAAACACCAAAAAGTGCTTCTAGTAATAGAATTATAGATGTTCCTAAATTAGTTATAAATGAGTTACTTCAACATAAAATAAGGCAGAATAAAGAAAAACTGAAATTAGGAAGTTCATACAATGACAAAAATTTAGTATTTTGTACTGAGTTAGGAAACCCAATTGATATTAGTAGTCTTATGCGCGTTTATAAAAGAATATTAAAACGATCTGGTATCAATACCAAAGGAGTTACATTTCATACTCTAAGGCACGTTTATGGAAGCAGATTAAATGATTTAAATGTAGACCCTAAGACTATTCAATCACTTATGGGACATAGCTCTATTAAAACAACTATGGATATATATGTCCATTCATCAGAAGAAAAACATAAAGAAGCCGCTGAAAAAATGAATTCACTATTAGATAATCAACTAAAACTATTAAAATAAAAAAATCAAGGTATGTATAATACTAGATTACACATGCCTTAATTTTTTATAAAACTCTTTATCTTTTCACCAATAGGTGTATATTTAGGTGTATTTATAATTATTTTTAAATATAAAGTTCCTAAAACCATTGGTATTTATAGTGCTCCAGATAGGATTTGAACCTACGGCCAACTGATTACGAATCAGCTGCGCTACCAACTGCGCTACAGGAGCAAACTAACATATAATATTTTACTACAATAATTAAATTCCTACAACTGCTTTTAACTATAAAGTTACATTTAACCAAAATTCCTCTAATCTACTTAAATATTTTTATAGCAATAGGAAAAAATAAATTTCGTAATAGTTCTTTTCTCCAGCTTTACTGCTGATACTTAAATTCAAAAAATTATTTTAGGAGGCTGATATCATGTTCGGTATGGTTCCTTACAGAAAATATAATGGTAACATCCAAAGAAATGAAGACTATTTTAATAAGTTTTTCCAAAGCTTCTTTTCAGATGATACATTTGAGCCAGTAATATTTAAAAATAATAATTTTAATGTAGATGTAAAAGAAGACGAAAATCAATATACCGTAGAAGCTGACCTTCCTGGAATAAAAAAAGAAGATATTACCCTTGAATATCAAAACAATTACTTAACTATATCAGCTAAAAGAAATAACGCAACCGAAGACAAAACTTCAAGTTACGTAAAAAAGGAAAGAAGCCATGGAGAATTTAAAAGAACTTTTTATATAGATAATGTGGATGAAAATTCAGTAAATGCATCTTTTAAGGATGGAGTTCTTAATATCTCTATACCTAAAAAAGATAAAACTGTGAATAACAAAAAAAGATTTGATATTCACTAAAGTTTATCCACAAACCCTATTTTTTTTATTTCTTTATCCACAGTTAATAACTTTTTATAGTTATGATTGTGAATAAATTTTATAAAAAGAACCTGTGAATTATCCACAGGTTCTTTTTATTACATAACGTTTTTGTAAATAATAAGTTTTATATAATTCATGCTATTTTTTTAATGATATTTTATTTACTTAAAATAATTTTTATTAAATATATTGCCATTTATGTAATATAATGATATAATCCACTTAAATACAGTATTTTAACTATTTGTAATAATAAGTAAGTTAAATGTTCTATATTACTTATCAGTGCATTTTAAAATATTGTACTAGACATAAGTTCATTTGCTCAATAATATAAAAAAGGGGGATTTATCATGAACAAATCATTAAAAAGACTTCTCTTGTTGGGGCTTATTTCTTCCACACTACTATTGCCTGAAAGTGCTTTTGCTAGTTCAACCAATAACCTAGCTAATTCAAAACCACACACACATTGGGACGGCAGAACAACAATTAAGGTTAAGAGGTCTTCAGCCTCGGGACCTGTTGGTTACACACCTAATCAAATCAGAAAGGCTTATGGTGTAAGCAATGTTTCCGATACAGGAGCTGGAGAAACAATAGCTATTGTAGATGCATACGGAAGTCCAACCATGCAAAGCGATTTAAACGCGTTTTCATCAAAATTTGGTCTTCCAGCTGCAAGCTTAACTATCGCTTATCCAAATGGAAAACCTACAAAAACTGACGGCGGATGGGCACTTGAAACCTCTATGGACGTTGAATGGGCTCATGCAATTGCTCCAGGTGCTAAAATTCTTTTAGTAGTTGCAAAATCTCCTTCCGATACTTATCTAATGAATGCTATTAATTATGCAACTTCTCATGGGGCCGAAGTTGTATCAAATAGTTGGGGTGGTTCAGAGTCATATGACCAAAATAATTATGATTCATATTTTAATCACTCAGGTATAACTTACTTAGCTTCCTCAGGTGATAACGGCTCAGGAGTAGAATGGCCAGCATCATCTCCTTATGTTGTCTCTGCTGGAGGAACAACACTAAATCTAGATTCAACTGGAACATATGAAAGTGAAACTGGTTGGTCAGGCTCTGGTGGTGGTTTAAGTTCCTATGTATCCGCACCTGATTATCAAAACAGTGTATCTAGTGTAGTAGGAGATTACCGCGGAAACCCTGATATATCATGGGTATCTGATCCTAATACTGGAGCAGCTGTTTATGACACTACACCAGAAGAAGGACGAACTGGTTGGTTCCAAGTTGGTGGTACAAGCCTTAGTTCTCCAAGTTTAGCTGGTGTTGTAGCATTAATTGATCAAAGTCTTGGACAAGCTCTTGATAGCTATGACTTCTTAACAGATCTTTATGCTGCTACAAGCTCAGGCTATAATACTGACTATCATGATATAACTAGTGGAAGCAACGGCGACTATACTGCCCAATCTGGTTATGATCTCGTAACAGGAATAGGAAGTCCAAAAGTAGACAAGCTTATAAATTATTTTGACAGCAACCGCTAAACATAAAAAATTGCTAAGTAATACTGCTGAAGGAACATAAAAAAATCCATATCCATAAATCTTAAAGGCTAAATCATAAAAAGCTTAGAAATTTCAATTTGCCTAAAACAATGTAGAATTATTGAAAGTTCTTAGAATTTTATGATTTAGCCTCTTAGTTTTATTAATTTTGTTTAATATTCCAAAATAATGTTACTTCGCAATCTTTATTCTTGATGAATTATATCTAACCTACCAAATTTACTGTATTGACCAATCCATGCCAAGTTAACAGTTCCAGTAGGACCATTTCTTTGTTTTGCAATTATACATTCAGCAACGTTCTTTTGCTCAGTTTCCTTATTATAATACTCATCTCTATATAGGAACATAACAAGGTCAGCATCCTGCTCTATAGAACCAGATTCTCTAAGGTCAGATAACATAGGTCTGTGATCATTTCTCTGCTCAGGCGCACGAGAAAGCTGAGAAAGTGCAATAACAGGACACTGCATTTCCTTAGCAATGGCTTTTAAGGACCTTGATATTTCTGATACCTCCTGCTGCCTGCTCTCTCCGCTTCCAGTCATAAGCTGCAAATAGTCAACTATTATAAGATCTATTCCATGTTCTATCTTCATTCTTCTGCACTTAGAACGCATTTCCATTACACTTATTCCAGCAGTATCATCTATATATATATTTGCCCCTGCAAGAGGACCAGAAGCCTTAGCTATGTTATCCCAGTCTTGATCCTCTAGATTACCAGTTCTAAGCTTTAACATATCAACATTTGCCTCTGAGCATAAAAGCTTATATGCCAGCTGCTCCTTTGACATTTCCAGAGAAAATATAACAACACTTTTTCCAGCTCTAAGTGCCGCATATTCGCCTATATTAAGTGCAAAGGTAGTCTTACCCATAGATGGTCTTGCTGCAATAAGCACCATATCTCCCTTTTGAAAACCAGATGTCTTTGCATCAAGTTCAGGGAAACCAGATGGTACTCCAGTGATCTCACCCTTATTATTGTAAAGTCTTTCTATCTCCGCAAAACCTCTTTCAAGCACCGCATTCATTGGCTCAAAATCGCTTTTAACCCTGTTCTGCGCTATATCGAAGATTCTCTTTTCTGCTCCATCCAAAACCTTTGGAACGTCATCCTGCTTATTGTAACTTTCCTCTATTATTTCACTTGATGATTTTATAAGCTTTCTTAGAATAGACTTATCCTTTACAATCTTAATGTAGGACTCAAGGTTAGCAGTAGAAGGAACAGCATCTCTTAGCTGAGTTACGTAAGTTATTCCCCCTGCTGCCTCAAGCCTTTCTGTAGATTTAAGATTTTCAAGCAAAGTTATTAAATCAACAGGGATATCCTTTTGAAATAAGTTCAAGATAGCTTCAAATACTATTTTATGATTTTCTCTATAGAAATCTTCTCCTCTTAAAGTTTCTACAGCCTGTGCAATTGCATTTTTATCGATAATCATTGAGCCTAAAACAGACTGCTCTGCTTCTATGTTTTGAGGCATCATTCTAAGAGGTGTTTCCATTTTTCATCTCTCCTATTTTTTATAAACTATATCCATAAGCTCCTCTATGGTTGAAACACTTTTTACTTGTATATCTGTAAGGTCTTTTGGTGCATCCTTAAAATTTTCCTTTGGTACTGTAACAAGCTTTATTCCTTTTCTTCTTGCTCCATAGATTTTTTCAAATACTCCACCAACAGGTTTTATTTTTCCCCTTAAGGATATTTCACCAGTCATTGCTACATCCTGCCTTACTGGTTTATTTAAAAGAGCACTAATTATGCATATAGTAATGGCAGCTCCTGCAGATGGTCCATCTATCTTCCCTCCGCCAATTACATTTACGTGTATATCATAGTCCTTTATATCCTTATCCGTTAATTTTCTTATGACAGATGCAGCATTGAATACAGAATCCTTTGCCATACTTCCTGCTGTCTCATTAAATCTTATGCTGCCTTTTCCCTTTTCCTTTGCTTTAAACGCAGCTGCTTCTATTTCTATAGTGGAACCTAAGAATCCACTAACTCCAAGTCCGTATACGTGACCAACTTCATACTCTTCTTTGGCTTTTTCTTCATCATATGGTGTTAATCTACTTATACCTATTATTGTTTCCACATCTTCCACTTTAATTTCAATATTATCCGTTGGTAAAGATTTTTTGCTGTAAAGAACATAGCCATAGGTATCTGCAAGTATATTTATTGCTCTTCTTCCCTGGATAGTGTACCTGCTTATAAGCTCAGCCACTCCAGCTTCAAGCTTCACGTTAAGCTTATCTGAAGCTTCAATTATTATATTTTTAATATCGCTTGATGAAAGAGGTTCAAAATAAACTTCTGTACATCTTGATCTAAGTGCTGGGTTAATTTCTGATGGTTCCCTTGTAGTAGCCCCTATCAAAACAAAATCTGCTGGTGCTCCATTTTCAAATAAATATCTTATATATTTAGGTATGTTCTCATCATCTGGATCATAATAAGAAGATGAAAACTCCACCTTTTTATCTTCAAGAACCTTTAAAAGCTTGTTTTGAAGCATTACATCTAGTTCACCAATTTCATCTATAAACAAGATTCCACCATGTGCCTCTGTAACAAGTCCAAGTTTAGGCTCTGGAATACCAGTTTCAGCTAAATCCCTTTTGCTTCCTTGATATATTGGATCGTGAACTGATCCTAAAAGTGGATTTGTTATTTCTCTAGGATCCCATCTTAAAGTTGCACCATCTACTTCAACAAACTTAGCATTGTCACCAAATGGTGTATATTTAAGCTTTTTTACCTCTTCAAGTGCTATTCTTGCCGCAGTTGTCTTTCCAACTCCAGGAGGCCCATAGAGTATAATATGCTGGGGATATGGCGACGATAATTTTGATACAAGCGATTTTACAGCTCTTTCTTGTCCTATTATTTCTGAAAAAGTTTGAGGTCTTAACCTTGCCTGTATACTTTTAGATAATTTAACCTGTTCAAGCTCTTTTAAATCCTCATACCTTTTTAAAGTTTTCTTATTTTCAGGACCCTTTTTCTTTCTTATTATTCCAAGTCTAACCTCATCGAGATACTTATCTTGTCTTTCTATAAGAGCACTTTCAACTTGACTTTCTATATTATTTTGAACATACCTTTTAGCTACACTTTCTATAACCCATCTTGTTGTATCTTCAAAAGCCTCATATAATTCTTCATCTGTTGATGGCACTACTTTTATTCCCTTATTGTCACTTATTACTTTGTTTAAAGCATATATTTTCTTATTTATATCTTTAGAATTTATATGTTTATTTAACTTATACTTTATAATTCTAGATTTTATAGTATTTTCGTCCACAATGTTTTTTATTGTGTCGTTTATTACATCAATCTGAACTTCTAACGGAATAGACTTAATGTCATCCTTTTTAATATTCTTTAAATCTTCTTGTAATTTCACTGATTAGCTCCCCTCTACTTAGCTTCTGAAATAGCTACAACTATCTTTGTAGAAATTTCGGGATATAATTTAAGCTCTATTTCATAATTACCAAGCTGCCTTATTGTTTCAGTATTAATTTTCTTTTTATCTACATCTGTTTTTAATTGACTCTTTATTTGTGCTGCTATTTCTTTACTTGTTATAGCTCCAAAAAGCCTTCCATTACTTCCTGCTTTAGCTGAAATCTTTACAACTTTTCCTTTTAGTTCATCTGCTAATTTTTGTGCTGCTTCTGTTTCTGCTACTTTTTTTCTTCTTTCAGCTTCTTTTTGCAAATTAAGTGTGTGTACATTAGATGCATTAGCTTCCTTGGCTAAATTTTTAGGAAGCAAGAAGTTTCTTGCATAACCATCAGATGCTTCTATTACATCTCCCTTTTTTCCTGATCCTTTTATATCTTTCAATAATATTACTTTCATTTTATTCACCTTCCCTTAAGTATTTATCAATTGCTTCATTTAAATCTATAAGAACATCCTCTATAGAAGATGATTTTATCTTAGCACCAGCCATAGTAATATGGCCTCCTCCACCAAGCGCTTCAAGTATTAATTGGACATTCACATCTCCAAAAGACCTTCCACTTATTAATATTTCATTTTTTATTTTAATAAGTACAAAGGATGCTTGAATTCCAGTTATATTTAAGAGTTCATCTGCTGCCTGTGCTGCCAATATATTGTCCTGTATATCCTTGGGGCATATTGCAATTGCAACCTTGTCATGAACAATCTTAGCAGACTCTATTATTTGTGACTTCTTTATATAACTTTCAAGATCACTTGAGAAGAGCTTTTTAACATCTATTGTGTCAGCTCCATTTTTTCTTAGATAAGCTGCCGCTTCAAATGTTCTTACACCTGTCTTAAAGTAAAAGTTCTTCGTATCTACACAAATTCCTGCAAGAAGAGCTTCTGCTTCAACAGGTCTTATATTATAATCTTCGTCCATATACTGAATCATTTCAGTTACAAGTTCAGAAGTGGACGATGCATATGGCTCTACATAACTTAAAATAGCATTTTCAATGTAGTTAACAGACCTTCTGTGGTGATCAATTATAACAATCTTCTTAGCCTTATCAAGAAGCCTTTCACTTAGTACATAGCTTCTACTGTTTACGTCGTCTAATATTAAAAGGCTTTTTTCATCTATAATCTCCATAGCAGCTTCACTCTTTATAAATGCATTATTGTATTCCTCATATGCCTTTAGCTTTTCTACAATGTAGGTTACGCTTCTATTCGCATTATCAAGAACAATATGGCATTTATCATTGACGTTTCGTAAAACACTGTATAATCCAATTCCTCCGCCTATACAATCTATATCAGGGTTTATATGTCCCATTACTAAAACATTGCTGCTTTCCCTAACAAGGTCTACAAGTGACTGACCTATAACTCTAGCACGTACCTTAGTTCTCTTTTCAACTTCTTTTGTCTTTCCTCCATAGAAAGATAACTTTTCTTTATTTTTAATTACAATCTGATCTCCACCACGACCTAATGCAAGTTCTTTAGCTATAGAGGCATATTTATATTTATCAATTGGGGTATCCCCTGCACTTCCTATTCCTATGCTTAAGGTTACTGCAAGAGTATTGCCCATATCTATTTCTCTTATTTGATCAAGAATTTCAAATTTCTTTCTAACTTCATCCTTTAATTTGTCATTTTGAACTACGAGCACATATTTTCCCATAGCATACTTTTTAAACATAGCATTTAAGTTCTGTGCATAGCTGTTTATATATCTTTCAATTTGAGCTATTAACAAAGGCTTCTTATCTTCCGGCGTACTTTTTACAACTTCATCAAGATTATCAACCTCTAGTAAAAATACAGACCATTCTAACCTAGATATTTCTTCTTTAAGTTTATATTTATCTGTAACATCATAAAAATATATAAGCATAATTTTTTCATTTTTATTTTCATAAGTACTTATTATGCTAGTATGAATATTATAATACCTATCATTAAGCTTTATATATTCATACTTATCAATCTTTTTGCTTAAAATTTTTGTTACAATTTCTTCTTGTATAATTTCAGATATATTACTGCCTAAAATATTTTTCCCAGCTACATCTGATATTCCTTGGTTGTGCCATAATACATTACCACTCTCACTAATAATAATAAGTGGAAATGGAAGCTTAATAAGGGTACTTCTTGTTGCATTATCTAAATTGGAAGAAAAACTTTCTACAAACTTCCTCCATTCATCCTTTTTTAATCTTAAGTTTTTTATATTATAAGCTAGGAGAATTAAAAATATAATAAGTGAAATGGTTCCAATTACATAATGCTTATAGAAAATCAAGCATACTATAAGTATTGAAGTTATAATCATATAGACTTTATTACTGCTATAAAAGTTTTTGTACCTATTATCCATATTAACCACCCGTTATTTCTTATTAATGCTATTATTATATGCAACCTTTCTAAAATCAACAAAAGCATCTACTAACCCTAAAAATATATATCCATATGCTGTTATTGGAATTATTAAAGTTAGTATAATTATTATAGTCATTAATGCATTATTAATATGAACCCTATTTTTCAAAACACTTACTATTAATGAAATTCCACATATTAATAGTGCTCCATCACCAACAATCATTACTGTAGTATATATTATATCTCCAGGACCAATATTAAAAGAATCCATTATAATTCCAATAGAGATACCAATGATTCCAAATGCAACCAATACATTCGGCATGTGTATCTTAGTAAATTGTATCATTTTAGGAACTTGTAGTTTCATTCTTCTTAAGAAATATATAGTTATAGCACATTCAATATATGCATACACAGCAGAACCAACAATAATTAATGATGGAATTAAGTTTCTCAAAGCTTCTTTGCTAAACACATCCTTTAAAGGATCAATGACCGAATTTATCTGGCTTTGACTCATACCATTATTAAGATAAATAGTTTTTACATCATCAATTGTATGCTGAAACATTTTGGAAATACTCTCAAGTAAGGTGGAATAATCTATTCCAATAAAAATATTAATTAACACTGTAAAGTAAATTATCCAAAATACAATATAAACTACAGATATAATAGCAAAAGTAATAGATGTTTTAACTTTATTCTTTATACAGTAGCCCAGAATAGTACTAATAACTGCTATTATAATAAAAATCGATATTGCACTGGTCATATCCATACTCGCCATACAAACTATAAAAGCAGCCAAAAGAAGAGCACCAAAATATTTAAAATCGTACTTTACATATACATATACTGCTGGTAACGGTAAAACAAAATTAATTATCAAATTAAGCGGTACAGATGTACTTAAATAAATAAGTATTGATAATATGACTACAGAGCTTCCCATTTCTATGAGGCCTTTTTTATTAAAATTTTTTTCCTGCATTTTTCCTCCACAATAAGCTAATTTCTTTCTTTTAAATGATTATATAGTTTTGTCAAATCCTTTCCATCCTTTTCTATACTATCTTCTTCAATTATGCCCAATTTTAATTTTTTTTTCATATTTTCATCTATTTCTATGTGGGAATATCCAAGTCTATTTCCTAATATATATAATATTATTATTGCCCCAGAAATACAATCTAAAATTGCATCCTCTGCAGCATTTGCACCTTTAGTTAAAATTTTAAATAAATCTCCTATAACACATATCAAATCAGCTTTTAAATTTTCTATTATTTTTATATCAGACATTATTTTAAATTCTTCTTTTTTCATCTACATCCCCCCAAAGTCCATACATATATTTTAGTTATTTTTAAATACTTATGCAACATATCTTGGCCTATAAATAATAAATATCCCTCTCACAATGTTATTGCAAGAGGGAAGCTACTATTTTCCTTTTACTGGATTTCCTTGAGCATCTATCTTAGTTATGCTCTTTGTTTCTATCTTAAATATTTTCCATTCTCCATTTACAATTCTAAGATGATAATATCCTACAATTTTTGAATTACTATAATCAGAATGCTTAGTATCTATGCATGTTTGTTCAAAATATATGGATGTATCTTGATCTGTACTCTTCTGCTTTGTACTTCTTGTTGCTTCTAATAGTGTATATTTTACATCGTATTTATTGAAATTACTTAACATAGTATCCTTGATTTTTTCATAAGCATCTTCATCACTTGAATCAAATGTACTCATATAATCATCAATCTTCTTATTATTAGCCGCCTGCGTATTTTTATATAAAACATCAAATATTTTATCTTCATACTCAGTTTTTACTTGTTCTTCATTTTCTATTTTCCATTTTCCATCAATTTTCTTCAAATAATCTACATAAAGTATTCTATTATTTAAAAATCCAGGACCATTTTCCTTTTGAGAATTTTTAGGGTTATCTTTAACACTATTTTTCTCTACAACTTGAACCTGTGCCTTATCCTTTGTCTTATTAAGTACTGTAGCCTTAACTACATCTGAAGTTACAATATATTGATCAGAAAAATATACCTTTTTATCACTTTTTATCTTGTCATATATAGTTGAGCTGCTATCATAACAATCCATATAAGCATCAATTTTATTACTGTTAACTGCTTTAATCTTATCATTAACAACTGAAATTATATCTGAATCCCCAGTAGAAACCTTGGTTCCCTTATTACTGCTTGTCTTACTTCCGCTTGAACTACTACATCCAACAATAGAAATGCATAACATGATTGCTACAATGAATGAAGAAATCTTTTTCATCAAATATCCCACCTAATTTATTATAATTTGTTTTCAACTACTGCTTTTTATTTTAACACATTGACATAATATAAATCAACAATATAACCAAACTGCAAACTTATTCACTATGAACAATGTTATACACTCTTGCCAAAATCACCTAAGCTGCCTATATTTTAAAGATAAATCACCCTGAAACTTAAAATTTATTTGTACAAAAATGCCATCTTCTGGTCTTTATGATACAAATGAATTTCCATAATTGACACTTTTCATCTATAATTATAAATCAACGCAAAAATAAAAAATAGGCTATCTAAATTTATAATTTAAGATAGTCTATTCTTCTTATACTAAAAGATTAATTACTCTGTTGTAAATGGTAATAAAGCTATGTTTCTTGCTCTCTTAATTGCTATAGTCAATTCTCTTTGATGTTTTGCGCAATTTCCAGAAATTCTTCTTGGAAGAATCTTACCACGTTCTGTAACGTATTTTCTTAATTTGTTTATATCTTTATAATCTATAGATTCAGATTTCTCCATGCAGAAAGCACAAATTTTTTTCTTCATTCTTCTGTTCTTTCCACCAGCTCTTCTGTTATCTCTTTCTTTATTTCCGTTATCTCTACCCATTTTCTTTCCTCCTTACCTTAAGAATTAAAATCTAAAAAGGAATGTCTCCATCATCAATTGGGGTGATATTATCATCCGGGAATTGAGCTGGGCCACTTCCATTTCCTTCACCAAATTGTGGTGCTGAATTAGATGCATTAGCATTACCTGAGTTACCCCACTCTAAAAATTGTACCTCATCTGCAACAACC
Organism: Clostridium neuense; assembly: GCF_045310695.1. NCBI lineage: Bacteria > Bacillati > Bacillota > Clostridia > Eubacteriales > Clostridiaceae > Clostridium > Clostridium neuense. The sequence continues at coordinate 22,730 of NZ_JBJIAA010000005.1, read as the reverse complement.
TCAGTTACATATCTTTTGGTACCATCTTTAGCATCATAAGATCTCGTTTGTATTCTTCCACTTACTCCCATAAGTTTGCCTTTGCTCATATAGTTAGCTGTAGACTCTGCTTGCTTTCCCCATACTACTATAGGAATAAAATCAGCTTCCTGCTGACCTTCTTTTTTAAAACGTCTATCTACTGCTAAGGTAAATGAAGCAACAGCCGTTCCATTACCAGGAGTAAATCTTAATTCTGGATCTTTAGTTAATCTACCTATTAAGACAACCTTGTTCATACAAAACCACCCTTAATATTATTTTTCTGTGTTAATTATTAAGTGTCTTACAATGTTATCAGTAATTCTAAATACTCTGTCTAATTCTTTAGGTAATTGTGCGTCTGATTTAAAGTTCATTAAAACGTAAAAACCTTCGTTTAATTTATTTATTTCATAAGCAAGTTTTCTCTTGCCCCATAAATCTACGTTTTCTACTTCTCCACCACCATTTTCAACTATACCTTTAAATTTTTCTACATTAGCATTAATAGCCTCTTCTTCTAATGATGGATTAAGTATAAATAAAGTTTCATACTTATTCATTATTTCACCTCCTCCCTATGGTCTAACGGCTGTGACTACAAAAAAACTCACAGCAGGGACTCACAATAGTATATTATACATAATATTGTGAATAAAATCAAATATTTTTTTCTTTTTTCTCCAATATATTTTTTAATCCTTTTACAAATTTAGTTCTTGGAAGCATAATGATTCTCCCGCAATTTACACACTTTATCTTTACGTCAGCACCTGTTCTTATTATTTCCCACTTATTTGTGCCACATGGATGCTGCTTTTTCATTTCAACTATATCTCCCAAATCAAATTCTTTATTCAACTTTATCACCTCTTATAATTTCAACTTTATTATATGGTATTTCTATTTTTGCATAATCTAGTCCTTCTTTTATAAGTTTTCTAAGCTCGTTTTCATTTTGCCATTGTTTCATATTCTTTACCTTTCCAACGACTTTAATAGTAATTCCACTAGCTGTAAGCTCAGTCACTCCATTAACTTTAGGCTTTTCAATTATGTCCTCATTTTTTTCTGAAAACTTATCACAAACACTATTAATTACATTTATTGCTCTATCTATACTTTCTTCGTATGCTATTCCAACATTCACTGTTATTGTTTTTGGACCCTTAGAATGGTTTGTAATAGTAGTTATTTTGCTGTTTGGGATTATATGTAAATCGCCATTAAAATTTCTTATTTTCGTTATCCTAAGTTCTATACTTTCAACTATTCCAGAGATATCATCTATTGTAACATAGTCTCCTACAACAAATTGATCTTCAAGTAAAATAAAACATCCATTAATTATATCTTTAATTAAACTCTGTGCTCCAAAACCTATAGCAACACCTCCGACACTTGCAATTCCAAGACTTACTGTGCTTAAAAGCTTAGAACCAAAAAACTGTGTCAATATACCTATTATACCAAAGAAATATATAGCATACTTAACAATACTTTTTAATATAGCACCTAACGTTTTAGATCTCTTCTTATCCAAAGAAAATCTAAACTGCTGCTGCTTTTTTATTGTCTTGTCTATAAGCTTGTTTGTTATTTTTATTGCTACATACATTATTACAAATATAAGTATAATTTTTATAGTAATATACATTCCATTATATACATTTAAAGTTATACCATTTACGCTTAATATCCCTTTTTCTACGTCAAAGTCAATTTTTAAAAATGAGCCTATAATAATCAAGCAAAATCCTCCTAAATAACATATTCAAATATGATTATAATATTTTCTTTTAGTACATTGCAATAATTTTCATAAAATCTTAACATTAAACACATTCACAGCATATACTACAAAATAAACTTATTTATAGATGAGTAGCATGAAACTTAAAAATCAATTGAATCCTCTATTTTGTAACATGTTGGTTATAGGTTATACAACGAACATGTTAATGTTAACTTCATTTTTTTAATCGCCTATTTTTTCGCTTAAAAAGTCTAGGTATCAATCTATCTGTGAGAAAAGTAAAATATAAATTATCCTTAATGTCAATTGTCCTCTATCTTTTTGTCCCCTTAATAAGTTCTAATTTACAAAAATAAATTTATAATTTATAATTTTCACGTTTCAAGTTATTTATGTATAATAATTCTAAATTATGGCAATCCTTATAACATAAGGAGGTTTTTATATGGTTGAAAAAACTATCTTTAATTGTGAAGATTCCAAATCCATTTTTGAAATAAGGGATTGCTTAAGTAAAGAAATAATTAATATAATAAAAAATAATAGAGATTTAATAATTTTATGCATAGGTACAGACCGCTCAACAGGGGACAGTTTAGGTCCTTTAGTTGGTGATAAATTAAAGTTTCTTTTGAGAAATAAAATTGTATTACTAGGTAATTTAGAGAATCCGATTCACGCAAAAAATATATGTAAGGCACTAAAAAAAATCAAAACGTCTTACAATAATCCTTATATAATAGCTATTGATGCATCGCTTGGCAGCATTCAAAATGTCGGCAACATCATCATAGAAAGCAAACCTATTTTACCAGGATCAGCTATGAATAAAAATCTACCTCCTGTAGGAGATTTAAGTATAACTGGAATAGTTAATGTATCTGGAACTCTAGAATTTATGGTTTTACAAAACACACGCTTATTTACTGTTATGAAAATTGCTGATATAATTTCAAAAGGATTATATCATTCAATAATAAAAACAATGGGTACTATAAACTTAAACATTACAAAACCACTTGATATTGATGATATTTTTGAAGTTTAGTTATATTTACCTATGAAAAAAAAATAGAGGTAACAACATACCTCTATCTTATTAATTATTTTGTTTCTACTTTAGAACTAACTTGCTTTAAAACCGCTTTTTCCTCTTCAGATAAATCATATCTAGATAATCCTTTATTTATTGGCTTAGCATATGTAAAACTTTCGTCTCTACCATATATACTAGTTACAATTACACCATCGTCATTGTCATCTAAAAGTGCTAGCGAGAAACTCAAATCGCTTCCAACATTATCGAAAGCTTTGTATCTTACTATAGCTACTTTTTGTATTGATTTCTTTACTCTTTCATCTATATTCTTATATATTTCTCTAACTTCATTTGATTCTTCTTTAACTTCATCTATTTTATCCATGTAAGTTGTTATAATTTTTTCTAAGTTTTCTCCTTCAACCCCACGCATAAGCTTTTTATATCTCTTTTGCAACTTTGCTGAAGAATGCATACATGAGATAACTAATATAATCAATATAATTACTATAACTACCAAAGCCATAATTATATAATCACTAATGCTATTAAATATTTGTAAAAAATCCTGCATTTAAATTCGTCCTTTCACCCCCAATGTTTCACGTGAAACATTGATTAAATTTTTAGTATATCTATTATTCTTTGTAAATCCTCATTTGAGTAATATTCGATTTCTATTTTACCTTTATTTTTTCCATTTTTCAATAATACCTTAGTACCAAAATAACTTTCCAACTTAGATTTAATATCAGAAACATATGGATTGTTAAATTCTTCCGTTTTTTTCTTATCGTTATTTTGGGATTTTTTATAATAATCTTTTATTAATTTTTCTGTATCTCTAACACTTAAATCTTCATCTATTATTGCTTGTGCCAACTCATACTGTAAATTCTTATCTTCTACAGCAAGAAGTGCTCTTCCATGTCCCTCAGATATAACTTCATCAATTAAATAATCCTGAACTCTTGTATCTAAATTTAAAAGTCTCATACAGTTAGTAATAGCAACTCTAGATTTACCAACTCTTTTTGCTAATTCTTCTTGAGTTAAATTAAAATCATCTAAAAGTCTTCTGTAAGCCTTAGCTTCTTCAATAGGGTTTAAATCTTCCCTTTGAATATTTTCTATAAGAGATATTTCCAGCAAATCTTTTTCTGTAGCATCTATAACTACTGCTGGTACTTCACTTAATCCTATACTTTTAGCAGCTCTCCACCTTCTCTCGCCAGCTACAATTGTATATACCCCTCCGTCCTTTTTTAAAACAAGTGGCTGTATTATACCATGCTCCTTTATTGATTCAGCTAATTGAGAAATCTTTTTTTCATCAAAATACTCTCTTGGCTGTTTCTTATTAGGTTTTATCATATTTAAATTTATCTTATCAACAGATTTATTTTCTTCCTTAGTAAGATTATTATCTTGTATTAAAGCTCCCAAGCCTCTTCCTAATCCGCTTTTTTTATTCACCTTTTTCACTTCCTTTTTGTCTCTTTAAAAACTCTTCTGTTAAATTATAATAGCATTCTGCGCCCTTACATTTATCATCATAAAGGACTATTGGTAATCCATAGCTAGGAGATTCCGCTAGCCTAATATTTCTAGGTATAGTTGTATTATATAATTTATCACTAAAATACTTTTTAACTTCATTAGCAACTTCATTAGATAATTTTGTCCTATTATCATACATAGTTAAAATTATACCTTCTATTTCTAATTTACTATTTAAAGATTTCTTAACAAGCTGAACAGTATTAACAAGTTGTCCAACTCCTTCTAAAGCATAAAATTCAGCTTGGATTGGAATTAAAACACTTTGAGACGCCGTTAATGCATTTACAGTTATAATACCTAATGATGGTGGACAATCAATAAATATGTAATCATAGTCCCCTTCTATTGATTTTATCTTTTCCTTTAAAATCTTTTCTCTTCCCTGAAACTGAATCAATTCTACTTCTGAGCCTGCTAGTTCTATAGTAGATGGTGCTATATAGAGATTCTTTATAAGCTGGCACTCCTGCACTACCTCTTCTATAGAAGCATCATTAATTAAAACATCATAAACAGATTTTTCTAAAAGATTTTTATCAATTCCAAGACCACTTGTAGTATTGCCCTGAGGGTCTATATCTATTGTTAAAACCTTATATCCCTTCATCGCTAAATATGTACATAAATTAATATTGGTAGTTGTTTTGCCAACCCCACCTTTTTGATTAAAAATACTTATTACTTTCAAATTTATCACCACCATTTTATTTTCTACAACTTTTAATATTGCCATTTTTACAATAACGTAATTATTCTTATATATATATTATAATCGCTTAATCATATTAAATAAATACATTTTATTTCTCAAACACAAAAAATCAGTGTTAATTATGTAAATTTTAGTTTAAAATTATACCTTTAACCCTTATCCTCTTATATAAACTGATTTTATAGCGAACACTCATGCTTACAATATATAGTTTTATTAAAAATAAAAACTCTAAATGATATTTAATCATTTAGAGTTTTTGATGTTTCACGTGAAACATTATTCTATTTTTTCGGTATCAATACAGTCACTTCTATTTTATCATCCAAATCTTTAGATTTATATTTTGCATCAATCCCATATTTATCAAAAACCTGTTTTATAGTGTTAATATAAATTTTAGGACTAAACACACCTTTAATCCTCTTTTTTCCATCTCCACCTATATTATTTTCCTTATCATAAATCTCCTGAAGTTTATCTTGCACTAATTCTTCAGTCTTTTTTACGTTCAAGCCCTTCTTTACAACAACTTTAATTACCTCTAGTTGCATATTTTCATCATTCAATTTTAACAAAGCTCTTGCATGCCTTTCAGTTAAGTTATTGTTTAATAAAATTTCTACAACCTTTGGACTTAATTTTAGAAGCCTTAATTTATTAGCTATAGTAGATTGCTTTTTACCTATTCCCTCTGCAAGTTTTTCTTGAGTATATCCATGCTGCTTAATTAGATTATAATATGCTTCTGCTTCTTCCATATAGTTGAGATCTTCTCTTTGCAAATTTTCAAGTAGAGCAATAGCTGCAGATTGTTTATCCGTTATATTAATAATTATTGTTGGAACTTCTTTTAATCCAGCAATTTGTGCAGCTTTTAGTCTTCTTTCACCTGCAACAAGTTCGTATTTATTTTCTGAGGATTTTCTAACTGTAATTGGTTGTATTATTCCATAGGTTTTTATTGATTGTGCTAATTCCTCTAATGCAGTTTCATTAAAATACTTTCTTGGCTGATATGCATTTGAATATATATTATCGGTTGATACATACACAATATTATCCATAATAAAAAATCATTCCTTTAACGCTAATTTATATAGAAAGTGAGTTTAGGTTTAGCAACATACATTAATAACCCACTATAGTTTTTTCACTGGCTTGTTGTTCTGTTTCTTGTATAGTTTTCTATTTAATTGGCTTTTTGCTTACCGTTCCTGCTTTTCTAGGATATTGCTTTGGTGTAGGCTTAATCTTCTTGACTATAACTAAATTATGCTTTAAGTCACTATCTTTAAAATTGACCTGAATTACATCTTCTATTTTGCCACCAAGTAAACTAATTGCCTTCTTGGCTTCACTTAATTCTTCTTGAACAGCAGGTCCCTTTAAAGCAATAAAATACCCATTTTTCTTTACAAATGGCAAGCAAAATTCAGTTAATACTGCCATATTTGCTACTGCCCTTGAAATCGCTATATCAAACTTTTCTCTATAATTTAAATCAGCTCCTAAATCTTCCGCTCTGCCATGAATTGTTTTTATGCCATTTAAATTAAGTTGAGTTATAACTTCATTTAAAAAGTTAATTCTCTTTTGAAGTGAATCTAAAAGCAAAACCTCTGCACTATCGTTTATAATTTTAATAGGAATTCCTGGCAGTCCAGCTCCTGTACCAACATCTATAATCTTAACAGAATTATTCAATTCTTTAAATTCAAAGGCTTTTATTGAATCAACAAAATGCTTAATTATAATCTCTCTGTCATCAGTAATCGCAGTTAAATTTACCTTTTCATTCCACTCTTTCATTAAATCTTTATATTTAACGAATTTACTATACTTTTCTTCATTTATCTGCAAGCCAATATTTTCACATTCCATCTTTATTATATCAAAATATTGCATATCTTTCCTCCATATATTTAAAATTTACTTTTTTCTTAAAAGCTGTTCAATGTATATCATAAGTACAGAAATATCCGACGGAGAAACTCCAGAAATTCTAGATGCTTGACCTAAGTTGACTGGTCTAGCCTTCGACAACTTTTGAATAGCTTCTGTTCTTAAATTTTTAACTTCATTATAATCTATTCCATCAGGTATTAATCTCTTTTCGAACTTTTTAAATTGTTCTACTTGTTCCATCTGCTTTTCTATATAACCTTCATATTTTATCATTATATCAATTTCATCAATAACATCATCGGATAATATATCTCTTTCTTTATCTAATTCATCAACTTTTCTATAATTAAGTTCCGGTCTTTTGATTAATTCGTATAAAGAAATTGGTTTCTTTAAAGTAGTAGAATTTAAGCTCTCAAGAAAATCATTTACTTCTTTTTTATTTGTAATCTGAATAGCTTTCAGTCTTTCAATTTCATTTCCTATTTGTTTTTTCCTATTTAAAAACTTATTATACCTGTCATCTTTAACAAGTCCTATTTTTCTTCCTATTTCAGTAAGTCTTAAATCCGCATTATCTTGTCTTAAAATAAGTCTATACTCAGCTCTTGATGTCATCATTCTATAAGGTTCGTTTGTCCCCTTTGTAACTAAATCATCTATTAAAACTCCTATATATGCATCCGCTCTACTTAACACTAAAGGTTTTTCTCCTTTTACCTTTAATGCTGCATTTATACCTGCCATTATACCTTGTGAAGCTGCTTCTTCGTATCCTGAACTTCCATTAAATTGTCCAGCTCCAAATAAGCCATCAACATTTTTAAATTCTAGTGAAAGCTTTAATTGTGTAGGATCTATTGAATCATATTCTATCGCATAAGCAGTTTTAAGAATTTCAACATTTTCAAGTCCTGGAACAGTTCTTAACATTTTAATTTGAACTTCTTCCGGAAGGGAACTTGACATCCCCCCTACATATAGCTCATTAATGTTTTCGCCTTCTGGTTCTATAAATACCTGATGCTGCTTTTTATCTGGAAATCTCATTACCTTATCTTCTATTGATGGACAGTATCTAGGTCCTACACTTTTTATTGATCCATTATACAAAGGTGATCTACCTATATTATCCCTTATAACTTGATGTGTATTTTCATTTGTATATGTCAAATAACACGATATTTGATCTCTTTCGAGTTTTTCATTCATAAATGAAAATGGGACTATTTTTTCATCACCTTTTTGCTCTGACATTTTAGAAAAATCAACACTTCTCTTATTTATTCTTGCTGGCGTTCCAGTTTTAAATCTTCTTAACTTTATTCCCGCTTTAATTAATGAATCAGATAACTCATTTGCAGGAAATAAGCCACTTGGCCCACCGCTATAATTAATTTCTCCTATAATTATCCTAGACTTCAAGTAAGTCCCAGTGGCAAGAACTATAGTTTTTGCAGCAAAGTACGCTCCATTTTTAGTAAGTACTCCTTTAACTTTTCCATCTTCTACATCTATACTTATAACTTCTATTTGCCTCAAGTATAAATTATCCTGATTTTCAATTGTTTGTCTCATAGTTATTGAATATTTTTCTTTATCAGCTTGAGCTCTTAAAGAATGCACCGCAGGTCCTTTTGATAAATTAAGCATTCTTGATTGAATAAAAGTTTTATCGATATTTCTTCCCATTTCACCACCTAAAGCATCTAGTTCTCTTACCAAATGTCCTTTAGCTGTTCCTCCTACATTAGGATTACATGGCATCATTGCAACGCTATCAAGGTTCATTGTACACATTAATGTTTTGCATCCCATCCTTGCCGCAGCAAGTCCTGCTTCGCATCCTGCATGGCCGGCGCCTATTACTATAACGTCATATTCATCAGAAAAGTACTTTATCATAATATCACCTCTATTTTCCTAAACAAAAATTTTTAAATATCTTATCTATTAAATCCTCTTCTAACGTATCTCCAGTAATTTCTCCAAGATACGTCCAAACATTTCTAATATCAATGGATGCTAAATCTATGGCATCTGTATTTTTCAAGGCATCTAAGGCTGCCTCACAGCTTCTTTTTCCTTTTATTAATGCTTCCTTATGTCTGGAATTCGTAATTATAAGCTCCTTTGAACTAATGTCACCTTTAAAAAATAATTCTTTAATTAATTCTTTTAGCTCATTTAATCCTTGACCAGTTTTAGTAGAAAAATTTATAACATATTCTTCATTTAGACAACTTAGTTGATTTTTATCCGTACATTTGCCTATATCACATTTATTTAATAAAACAATATATTTCTTACTTTTGATTGCATTAATTATTTCAACATCTTCAGAATCAATTCCTTTGCTAGAATCCACCATAAAAATTATTAAATCTGCAGCTTCTATTTTTTCTTTAGATTTTTCAACACCTATTTTTTCAACCTCATCTTCAGTCTCCCTTATACCTGCAGTGTCTACTATTTTTATAGGCACACCAGAAATATTTATATACTCTTCAATAACATCTCGAGTAGTTCCTGGAATGTCAGTAACAATAGCTCTTTTTTCTTTTAATAATAAATTAAGAAGTGATGACTTACCTACATTTGGTTTACCTACTATTACCGTACTAAGTCCTTCTCTTAAAATCTTACCTTCATCAGCAGTATCTATCAGCATATTTATCTCATTTAAAATATTTTCTAATTCAATCGATACCTTCTGCCCTGTCATTTCTTCAAGATCATCTTCTGGATAATCTACAGTAGCTTCTATATGTGCTATAAGTTCTAACAATTTTTCTCTTAGTTTAGTTATTTCCGAGGAAATTTTTCCTTTAGACTGCTCAACTGCCGATTTCATGCTTATTTCAGTCTTAGAGTTTATTATATCCATTATAGCTTCTGCCTGACTTAGATCAACTCTTCCATTTAGAAAAGCTCTTTTTGAGAACTCTCCAGGCTCTGCAATTCTAGCACCACTCTTTAATACCTCTTCAAGCACGCTCTTTGTAGGATATGCTCCACCATGACAGTTTATTTCCACCACATCTTCTGCTGTAAAACTCTTAGGTCCTTTCATGTAACTAACTATAACCTCATCTATTACACTTCTATCTTTTAAACTCACTATAGTTCCATATCTCATTGTATAAGAATTCATATCTTTAATACTCTTATTATTTTTAGATACAAATATTTTATCAACCACGTCTAAAGCTTTATCTCCTGAAACTCTTATTATAGAAATTCCACTGTTTCCAACTGCCGTTGATATTGCTGCTATAGTATCAAATTCTTTCATATATTTAAAAGGCTACAGATAAACAATATTATAATTAAAGTTTATCTTTACTTAAGTTTAAATTATCAAACTTTATAAAATCAGCCCTTATTCCTCCCTTCTATTCTATTAATTTAATAAAAAACACCTTAATTAAAAAGAAAGCCTCAAAAGGCTTTCCCTGTCAAAACTCTAAGATTTCTCCAAATCAACTACAACTCTTCTGAACGGTTCTTCACCTTCACTATACGTAGTTACACTTTTATCATTTTGTAATTCAGCGTGAATAATTCTTCTTTCATAGGGGTTCATAGGTTCAAGTACAAAAGATTTCTTTTCAACTTTAACTTTATGAGCAATCTTATTGGCTAATCGTCTTAATGTCTCTTCTCGCTTTGCCCTATAATTTTCCGTATCAATTACAACTCTTTTATATTGCCCATCATTATCTCTATTTATAACCAAACTAACAAGATATTGAATTGAATCAAGAGTTTCTCCTCTATATCCTATAATAAGGCCCATATTATGACCTGCTAAATTAATATTTAAACAGTTATCTGATTCTTTTATTCTTATTTCTACCATCATGTTCATATCACTAAATATCTTCTTCAAAAATTCCCTAGCTTCTGAAACATAATCTTTTTTTAGAGTAACCTTAACTTTTGCTTCTCTTTTTCCAATTATATTTAAAATTCCTTTACTTCCTTCATCTAAAACTTCTATTTCTACTTTATCTTCAGTTGTTTTAAGTTCAAGTAAAGCATTTTTAACAGCTTCATCAATACTTTTTCCTACAGATTCAATACTCTTCATAATTCAACATCCCCCCCAGCATATAATTATTTTTTATTTTTCTTTTTATTATTTTTATTTTTTCCTGAACCTTCAACTAAATCAATTCCTACAGCTTTATCAACTCCGCCTTCAGTAATTATTTTAGATTCTTCTGGCTTCTTAGAAACTAGTGCCATTATTATTTTAGTTTGAGCAAACTGAAATATGTTACTTACAACCCAATACAATACAAGAGCAGCTCTAAAGTTCCAGCTCATCCAAAGAAGCATTATAGACATACCTATGTTCATAGTGGTTGACTGTTTAACCTGTGCTGCATCAGCATTTTTAGGTGTCATCAGTATACCTGAAAAATATGTTGTGGCTCCAGATAGTATAGGTAGTATCCATGTAGTCCAGTTACTGAAAGTAGCTTTTTGTGACAAATCACTAATCCATAAAAAACCTACACCTTTTATATTTAAGCTATAAAACACGTAGTAAAGCGCTACTAATATAGGCCACTGCAAAAGCATAGGCAAACATGAACCAAAAGGACTTACATTATTTTCTTTATAAAGCTTCATGGTCTCTTGGTTAAGCTTTTGAGGATCATTCTTATACTTTTTTTGTAATTCCTTAATAACTGGTTGCAATTCTGTCATACCTACATTAGATCTTATCATCTTTATATTAAATGGGATAAGAACTAATTTTATCAATATTGTAAGTGTAATAATTGCTAAACCATATGAATAGTTTTTATTAGGGATAGCACTAAAAATTACATTATTTATGTTATTAAAAAATTGAACAAACAAATTGTTCAAAAACTCTATCTTCATTAAACTAAAAGCCTCCTAATATTATTTAACGGGATCATATCCTCCTTTAGAAAAAGGATTACATCTTAATATTCTCCATGCAGCCATTAGGCTACCTTTAAATGCTCCATACTTTTCTACAGCTTCTATGGCATACTGAGAACATGTTGGTGAATACCTGCAAACATGCTGCCCTCTTATAAAAAAAGCCGAGGATAGCCCTCTAAACATTGGGGAAGAAGAACATTTTCTATAAAATTCTATAAGTTTAATTATAATTTTTTTCATCATTAATTATCAAGCCTGCCTTACTAAATAACTCCAAAAGTGAATTATTAACATCTTTATAGTTTTTACCATTGCAAGCCATTCTAGCTATAATTACATAATCATAACCTAATTTAAATCTATCACTATTTAAACGATAACTTTCATTAATCAATCTCTTAACTCTACTTCTAATTACACTTTTACCTACTTTTTTACTAACAGATATACCAATTCTACTTATATTTTTGTTATCGTTATTTCTATACATATATAGTACCAATAATTTATTAGAAAAAGATCTTCCTTTTTTATATACTTTTCTAAATTCAGCATTTTTTTTTATACCATTTTGTTTCATTAAAATAATAGCTCCTTTTTTTCCGCAAATTGCAGAAAAAGGCCACAAAAGCGGCCCTTATGCTGTCAATCTTTTTCTTCCTTTATTTCTTCTTCTCTTAAGAACTTTTCTTCCTGATAAAGTACTCATTCTTTTTCTGAAACCATGTTCTCTTTTTCTTTGTTTCTTCTTAGGCTGATATGTCATGAACATCTCTATGCACCCCCTTCAAAAGTATACTACTACCTTATTTATTAAAAATACGATATTTCAAAATTAAAGTTTTACTTTATAATTATATATTCACCTTTATTCAATGTCAAGACAAAGGATTTTGTTAATAATTTTTTATATTACCATGATATTTTTGTGGATAACTTCTTGAATAGCTTATTCTGTTCTGTTATTATTATTGTTGAACTGTTAATAACTTTTTTAACAATAAAGTTATACACATTTTGTGGATAAACCTGTTGATAACTTATTTTTTTTTCTTCATTTTTACATATACAGTATTATTTTTGCACATTTAATACCATTTTATTCATTGTTTATATGTTAATATATATTTTTTTTTTTATTGTTAATAACTTTTACGCTTAAATTATTGCTAACATAATTATACACATGTGAATATTTTATAATATATTTGTCAACAACCTACAATAGACTATATTTTTTGTTTATATGTGTGTTAATAACTTAATTATGCTTAATTAATTATGTTCAAAATTTTTTTAGACTGGAGGATTACTATGGGAACCCAACTTAAAGAATTATGGGAAAAAACCCTAAAAATAATAAAAGGTGAATTAACCGAAGTTAGTTTCAACACATGGATAAAAAGTATTACTCCTATATCTGTAAGTAAGGATATCATACGCTTTGGTGTTCCTAATCAATTTACTAAAGAAATTCTAGAAAATAGATATAAAGATCTTATAATTAATTCATTAAAGATAATAACTACAAAAAAGTATGACCTAGTATTCTCAGTTGTTTCAGAAGAAACTATTGATATTGAGGAAAGTAATGAGAATAAAAAGCAAAAGGATTCCTCCAATAATTCAGAGGATACTTCAACTATGCTCAATCCAAAATATAAATTTGATTCTTTCGTTATTGGTAATAGCAATAGATTCGCACACGCAGCTTGTTTAGCTGTTGCCGAAGCTCCTGCAAAAGCATATAATCCGCTATTTATATACGGGGGAGTTGGTCTCGGTAAAACCCACTTAATGCATGCTATTGGACATTACATACTTGAAAACAACCCTAGAGCTAAGGTTGTGTACGTTTCATCTGAAAAATTTACAAATGAACTTGTAAATTCAATAAAGGATGATAAAAATGTTGAATTTAGAACAAAGTATAGAAATGTTGACGTCTTACTGATTGATGATGTTCAATTTATTGCTGGAAAAGAACGTACTCAAGAAGAGTTTTTCCATACTTTTAACGAACTACATGAAAATAATAAACAAATAATCCTTTCAAGTGATAGACCACCCAAAGAAATTCCAACGCTTGAAGATAGGCTGCGCTCAAGATTTGAATGGGGTCTTATAGCAGATATACAGCCACCTGATTTTGAAACTAGAATAGCAATACTAAAAAAGAAGGCCGATGTTGAAAAATTAGACATCCCAAACGAGGTAATGGTATACATAGCAACAAATATAAAATCGAATATAAGAGAACTTGAAGGTGCTCTTATACGAATAGTAGCTTTTTCCTCACTAACAAATAAGGAAATAAGTATAGATTTAGCCTCAGAAGCTTTAAAAGACATTATCTCTAACAAGCAAAATAAGCAAATAACAATAGAATCAATTCAAGATGTTGTTGCAAGCTATTTTAATATAAAGATAGATGATTTTAAATCTGCAAGACGTACAAGAAATATAACTTATCCAAGACAAATTGCAATGTATTTATGCAGAAAATTAACTGATATGTCGTTACCTAAAATAGGCGAAGAATTTGGAGGTAGAGACCATACCACAGTAATTCACGCATATGAAAAAATATCTGCTGGGTTAAAAGAAGATGAGGAATTAAAATATACTATAAAAGAAATAACAAAAAGATTCTCTCAAAAATAATAACATATGTTTATTATTTGCTATGGACAAATTGTGGATACTTTTATATTTTACTTTTCGTGTTAATTATGTTGATAACGTTGAGTACTTATTATTAAATTATCCACAGTTATTTTTTTACTGAATTTATTGAATATAGCCAGTTTGCTAGGTTATCAACAAATTCACAGCCCCTACTACTATTACTATTATATTATTATTTATATATATCTAACTTATATAAGAAGTTCTGTGTTAATAAAGGAGGTTTATTATAAATGAAATTTTCATGCCAAAAAAACATATTACAAGAAGCAATCTCAATAGTACAAAAAGCTGTTACTGGAAAATCAACTATGCCAATTCTTCAAGGAATATTAATAAATGCTAAAGATGATACTTTAACTCTTATAGGATCAGACATTGATCTAAGTATAGAGACAAAAACAAATGTTGATATAGAAGAAAATGGAAGTATAGTCGTAGATGCAAGGTTATTCGGAGAAATAATTAGAAAGCTTCCCAATGCAGCTGTAGAAGTAAAAACTACTGAGAATAATTGTATAGAAATTGTATGTAGTAAGAGTAAATTTACACTTGTTCACTTGCAGTCAGAAGATTATCCTAAATTGCCTGAAATAAATGAGGATAAAATTTTCACTATAAACCAAAAAACCTTAAAAAGCATGATAAAGGGAACTATATTTGCTATAGCTCAAGACGAAACTAGACCAATACTTACGGGTGTATTATTTGAGATAAAAAATAAAAAACTAAATTTAGTTGCGATAGATGGATATAGATTGGCCTTAAAGAGTGACTTTGTGGATAATGAAGATGTTATTAGTGCAGTAATTCCAGGAAAAACTCTTAATGAAGTAATAAAGATACTGGAAGATGATGGTGATGTAAATATTACATTTAGCAATAATCATATGTTAATTAATTTAGGTTCTACTAAAATAATATCAAGATTACTTGAAGGCGAATTTATAAAATATAACTCCATAATTCCAGAAGAATTTAATCTAAATGTCACAGCAAAACGTGAAGAATTATTGGAAGCTATCGAAAGAGCCTCCCTAGTTGCTAAGGATGGAAACACAAATCTTATTAAGCTAAATATCGAAGAAGAGCTTATGGTAATAACTTCTAATTCTCAATTGGGAAACGTAAGAGAAGAAATAAATATAATTTTGCAAGGACAGCCGCTTCAAATTGCATTTAACTCGAAATACTTAATTGATGTACTTAAAATAATGGATCAGGAAGAAATTGTAATGGAATTTTCAAGCAGCATAAGTCCATGCATAATGAAAAATAAGGAAAATGATAATTGCATATATTTGGTTTTGCCTGTAAGATTGGCTAATGAGTAAAAATTGTTAATAAGAGGTGATAAACTATTATGGAAATTGAAGAAGTAAGCATAAATTCAGAGTTTATAAAATTGGATTCTTTTCTTAAATGGTGTGGAGCCGTTTCACTAGGTTCAGAGGCAAAAATGTATATTTTAGATGAAAAAGTAAAAGTCAATAATGAAATAGAGACGAGAAGGGGCAAAAAACTTTATAAGGGTGATGCTGTAGAGTTTGATAATAAAATTTACAAAATTATATAGTGTTAAATTACTTTATGATATAATATAGGTGTAATCATGTATATAAAAAACTTAAAATTACTTAATTTTAGAAATTATGATATTTTAGATATAGATTTTAATAGCAATGTGAATATTATAACTGGAGATAATGCCCAGGGTAAAACTAATATACTTGAAAGCATATATTATTGCAGCTTAGGTAAATCCCATCGTACAAGTAAGGATAAAGAGCTTATAAAATGGGAGAAGGATGAGGCGTATATTAGTCTATACGTATGTAAAAAACGCCTTGATAAAAAAATAGAAATAAAAATATTCAAGGGTGGAAAAAAGGGTATTAACATTAATTCTATAAAATTAAAAAAAATCTCAGAGCTTTTTGGGATTTTTAATGTTGTGATGTTTTCTCCAGAGGATTTAAAAATAGTAAAGGATTCTCCAAGTTACAGAAGGCGTTTCTTAGATATAGAATTGTCAAGATTAAATTCCAATTACTATTATAACCTTGTTCAATATCATAAAGTTTTGGAACAAAGAAATATTTCACTTAAAAACAAAAGTCTTATTAAAAGTGGTATCATTGAAGTTTATGATAATCAATTAAGTAAGCTTGGGGCGTACCTTATAAAGCAAAGAGATGGCTACTTAAGAGATTTAAATAAAAAAGGAAAGTTAATTCATAGAGATATTACTGATAAGAAAGAAGATATAGAGTTTCAATATCTTACTAGTGTGAAAAATGTATCGAAAGCTTCAGAAGAGCTTCAAGATGAATTCGAAAAAAATAGGCAAAAGGATATTGAAAAAGGAAATACTTCTGTTGGTCCACATAGAGATGATTTTAGTATAAAAATTAATGGCATTGATACAAGAAGTTTCGGATCACAGGGGCAACAACGAACGGCTATTCTAACTATAAAATTTGCATCAATTGAAATAATTAAAAGCATAACAGAGGAAGCTCCAGTACTTCTTCTTGATGATGTTTTGTCTGAACTTGATATTAAAAGGCAACAATATATACTGAATGCTTTAGATGGAATACAAACTTTAATTACGTGTACTGGAATAGGAGATATAAAAAGTTATATAAAAAAAGACTTTAAAATTTTCGAGATATCAAATGGTGAGTTAGTTTAATTAGTTTTTAAGGAGGCCTTTTTATATGTTTTTGCATTTAGGAGAGAATGTTGTGGTTCCTATAAAGGATATTATAGGAATATTTGATATTGAAACGACTATGTACAGCGCAGACACAAGCCAATTTTTGAGAATGGCTGAAGAAGATGGATTTGTAGAAAGAATAACAAAGGAACCACCCAAATCTTTTGTTATTGCAGAGGTGGATAAAAAAAGCAAAATATTTTTATCTCCAATTTCTTCATCGACATTAAGTAAAAGGTCTCAGGTTATTTATTTAGAGCCATAAAACTTTAGAATAGGAGGATTTTAATGTCAGAGAATAATGAAGTATACGATGAGAGTCAAATACAGGTATTAGAAGGTCTGGAAGCGGTAAGAAAAAGACCAGGTATGTATATAGGCAGTACTAGCAGTAGAGGGTTACACCATCTCGTATATGAAATAGTGGATAATAGCATAGATGAAGCTCTAGCAGGATTTTGTAAAAATATAGATGTTATTATACATAAAGATAATTCAATAACTGTAGTAGACGATGGAAGAGGAATGCCAGTTGGTATTCATCATAAAATGAATAAACCTACCGTAGAAGTAATAATGACAGTACTTCATGCAGGCGGAAAGTTTGGAGGAGGAGCATACAAGGTTTCTGGAGGACTTCATGGAGTTGGTGCTTCGGTTGTTAATGCTCTTTCAGAAACCTGTGAAGTTGAAGTAAGGTCAGAAGGACATATATGGAAACAGGTATACCACAGAGGAAAAGTAGCTTCACCTTTTGAAAAGATAGGTGATAGTGACGAGCATGGTACTAAAATATATTTTAAACCAGATAGTGATATATTCGAAGATACAGAATATGATTATGACGTATTATCACAAAGATTAAGAGAATTAGCATTTTTAAATAAAGGAATAAGAATAAGCCTTGTTGATGAGAGAAGTGATAAATCAGATGATTTTCACTATGAAGGTGGAATAAAGTCTTTCGTATCTTATCTTAACAGAAACAAGGAACCTATATTTAATGAGCCAATTTATGTAGAAGGCCAAAAAGAAGATAAATGTTATGTTGAAGTTGCTATTCAGTATAATGATGGATACACTGAAAATATTTTTGCTTTTGCCAATAATATAGATACAGTTGAAGGCGGTACTCATTTAGCAGGATTTAAATCTGCCCTCACAAGAGTATTTAATGATTATGCTAAAAAGTATGGATTTATAAAAGAAAATGATAGAAACTTATCTGGAGACGATATAAGAGAAGGTCTTACAGCTGTAATTTCTGTAAAACTTACAGATCCACAGTTTGAAGGTCAAACTAAAACAAAGCTTGGAAATAGTGAAGTTAGAGGAATTGTAGATAGTATTGTTGCAGAAAAAGTAAGTACGTTCTTAGAAGAAAATCCTCAAATAGGTAAAATAATAATAGATAAATCAATGGTAGCTGCAAGAGCGAGAGAAGCAGCAAAAAAAGCAAGAGAGCTTACTAGAAGAAAATCTGTACTTGAGAGCACAGCACTTCCTGGTAAATTAGCAGATTGTGCATCAAGGGATCCTTCGGAATGTGAAATATATATAGTCGAGGGTGATTCAGCCGGAGGTTCAGCAAAGCAAGGAAGAGATAGAAAATTTCAAGCTATTCTGCCTTTAAGAGGAAAAATATTAAACGTTGAAAAGCAAAGAATAGATAGAATACTTGGTTCAGAAGAAATAAGAGCTATGATTACCGCCTTCGGAGGGGGTATAGGAAAGGACTTTGATGTATCTAAAATAAGATACCATAGAGTTATAATAATGACCGATGCCGATGTTGACGGTGCTCATATAAGAACCCTCATTCTTACATTCTTTTATAGATACATGAAACAACTGATAGAAGAGGGCCACGTGTATATAGCACAGCCTCCATTGTATAGAGTTGCCAAGGGAAAAAATGAAGTTTATTCATATAGTGATAAGGAACTCGAAAGTGTTTTAACTGAATTTGGTGGAAAAGATAGCAATGTTGATATACAGAGGTATAAAGGTCTTGGAGAAATGAATCCAGAGCAGCTTTGGGAGACAACAATGAATCCAGAGCATAGAATTTTAAAGAAAGTAAACATAGAAGATGCTATGGCTGCAGATGAAACATTTACCATTTTGATGGGAGATAAAGTTGCTCCAAGAAGACAATTTATACAAGATAATGCTTCTAAGGTTGAAAATTTAGATATTTAGTTATTTATTGGTCACATGAAAAAGAGGTGTAAGTATGCAAAATGAAGGTAAGATTGAACTAGTAGATATAAACAAAGAAATGAAAAGTTGCTATATAGATTATGCAATGAGCGTTATAGCTAGTCGTGCACTTCCTGATGTAAGGGATGGTTTAAAGCCAGTACATAGAAGAATTATATACTCTATGTATAATTTAGGCATAACACCTGATAAGGGATACAGAAAGTGTGCAAGAATAGTAGGAGATGTTTTAGGTAAATATCATCCTCACGGAGATACAGCTGTTTATGATGCTTTAGTGAGAATGGCTCAGGACTTTAATCTCAGATATACACTTGTTGATGGTCATGGAAACTTTGGATCTATTGATGGAGATTCTGCGGCTGCTATGAGGTATACTGAAGCAAGGCTTGATAAGATAGCTTTGGAAATGGTAAGAGACATTAACAAAAATACTGTGGATTTTGTACCAAACTTTGACGGCGAAGAAAAAGAACCTTCAGTTCTTCCATCAAGGTTTCCAAATCTACTTGTAAGTGGTTCTGCAGGTATAGCTGTTGGTATGGCAACTAATATACCACCACATAATTTGTGTGAAGTAATTGATGGTATAATTGATATTATTGACAATCCTGAAATTACTATTTTAGACTTAATGGGTAAGATTAAGGGACCAGATTTTCCTACAGCCGGTATAATAATTGGAAAGTCAGGAATAAGAGAAGCTTATGAAACAGGAAGAGGCAAGGTAACAGTAAGAGCTAAATCTGAAATTGAAGTTGATAACAATGGAAGACAGAGAATTATAGTTACAGAGATTCCTTATCAAGTAAATAAAGCAAGGTTAATTGAAAATATGGCAGACCTTGTAAAAGATAAAAAGATAAATGGAATAAGCGATCTTAGAGATGAATCTGATAGAGAAGGTATGCGAATTGTAATTGAGATTAAAAGAGATGCCAATGCAAACATCGTTTTAAATCAATTATACAAACACACAAGACTTCAAGATACCTTTGGAATAAATATGCTTGCATTAGTTGATAATAAGCCAGAAACACTAAATCTAAAGCAAATTTTAGAGCATTATGTTACATTCCAAAAAGAAGTAATAAGAAGAAGAACTCAATTTGATTTAGATAAGGCTTTAGCAAGGGCACATATTTTAGAGGGATTAATAATAGCTTTAGATCACATAGATGAAGTTATAAGACTTATAAGGTCTTCTAAAACAACGCAGGAAGCTAAGCAAGGCTTGATGGATAATTTTTCACTTTCAGAAAAACAGGCTCAGGCAATACTTGACATGAGATTGCAGAGATTAACAGGTTTAGAAAGAGAAAAAATAGATGCAGAATATAATGAACTTATGAAAACAATAGAGGAATTAAAATCAATATTGATGGATGAAGTTAAGGTATTAAATATAATTAAAGAAGAGCTCATAGAAATAAAATCAAAATATGGTGATGAAAGAAGAACAAGTATAGAAAAAGCAGAGAATGAAATTGATTATGAAGATCTTATACAGGAGCAAGATGTTGTTATAACACTTACACATGCTGGATATATAAAGAGAATAAGTGCAGATACATACACAGCTCAAAAAAGAGGGGGTAGAGGTATACAGGCAATGTCTACGAAGGAAGATGACTTTGTAGAACATATATTTATAACTTCAACCCATAATCATATCTTGTTCTTCTCAAATCAAGGAAGAGTTTATAGATTAAAAGGATATGAGGTTCCAGAAGCAGGAAGAACAGCTAAAGGTACTAACCTAGTAAATCTTCTTCAGCTCAATCCAGATGAAAAAGTACAGACAGCGATATACTTCAAGGAATTTGATGAAGATAAGTTTTTAGTTATGTGTACTAAGAGTGGAACTATAAAAAAGACTGCTCTAAGCCAATATAGCAATATAAGAAAGAGCGGATTAATAGCTATAAACTTAAATGAGGGAGACGAGTTAGTTTCTGTTAGAATGACAGATGGAAATGATGATATATTTATAGCTACTAGGAACGGAATGGCGATAAGATTTAGTGAGAAGGATGCTAGACCGCTTGGAAGAAATGCAAGTGGAGTTAGAGGTATATCTCTTAATGAGGATGATTTTGTTGTTGGAATGGAAATAGTAGATGAAGAGCAGAGCGTGCTTGTTGTAAGTGAAAATGGCTTTGGTAAGAGAACATCTGTAAAAGAATATAAGTGCCAATATAGAGGAGGAAAAGGTCTTATAACTTATAAAGTTACAGAAAAGACAGGACCTCTAGTTGGAGCAAGAATGGTTAAAGAGACGGATGAAATGATGCTTATTAATAGTGAGGATATCGCTATAAGAATAAGTGTTAGTGATATTTCAACTACTAGTAGAAATGCAATGGGAGTTACTCTTATGAAGAATAAGGGTGATGAGAAGATACTTGCTATAGCTAAAATAGATAGTGATGGTCAAGAGGAAGTAGAAGAATCAGAAGAGTAAATAAAAAAGAACTTATTTTTAAGTTCTTTTTTTATTTGAGTTTTACACACAAACTATATATATTGCAGTATGTCTACTTTGCTATACAGCGTAAAATTATAATATTATTGAAATAAACCCAACCTAGAGTATCAATATAAGAAATTTAAAGATAAATAGAGAAAAAACTAATAATATTAGGATAATTGAGCAAGATAAAGTATTATATTATTTACTTAAGTTAAAAACATGTTATTATATTAAACGTCGTCGCAAGACGAAAGCAATTAATGAGTTCTGAAAAAACCTTAAAAAAAAGTGTTGACAGAGCAAATTAAAAATGATATTATATAAAAGCTGTCTCGTGCAGCACATTGAACTTTGAAAATTAAACAGAGAAAAGATAATGAACCAGCAATTCTTTTGAATAGAAGAAATTCTATTTAATAAAATAAAGCGATGAGCTTAAATCAAACTTTTAAATTGAGAGTTTGATCCTGGCTCAGGACGAACGCTGGCGGCGTGCTTAACACATGCAAGTCGAGCGGGAAACTTCGGTTTCCAGCGGCGGACGGGTGAGTAACACGTGGGCAACCTGCCTCACAATGAGGGATAGCCCTCCGAAAGGAGGATTAATACCTCATAACACAAGAGAAACGCATGTTTCTTTTGCCAAAGAATTTCGTTGTGAGATGGGCCCGCGGCGCATTAGCTTGTTGGTGAGGTAAC